>CAXMLS010000740.1:0-4122 GCA_964194235.1 uncultured bacterium
TTCTACCACAACGCTATCCCTATCCTTTGCTATCACTCCATACCCGATCGCGAGTCTTTTCAGATACATATGTCTTGTATTCGAGAGTTTGGCTTGTCAGTAACCGCTTTAGATGATCTTGTCAACTGGATGCGGTATCAGATTCCGCTTCGAATGCCGGCCATAGCCCTTACGTTTGATGACTGCTATGCAAGCCAATTATTGAATGCCGTCCCTGTGCTGGCCGCATTCGGTTACCCTGCCACATTCTTTGCCGTGACACAATGGATAAGACAAAGGTCGAATCCGTTAAGCAAGATCGAAGCGCAAAACTCTACTTTGAGGCGCAGCGGACTTCTCGAGCTACGACGATTGGGATTCGAAATAGGATTTCACGGCCGAACGCACACTGCTATGTCAGAGCTTGCCCCGCAGCTTCAAGAAGCTGAATTACAAATTGGCAAAAGAGAATTGGAAGACCTTTTAGGTAAAGAGGTCCACTTCTTCAGCTATCCTTACGGACATTGCCCATCTAGTGCTGTAGAAGCAGTAAAAGCCTGTGGATTTCAAGCAGCCGTTACTGTCCGGTTAGGAGGTGTAAAGGCGAAAGATGATTTGTTTACTCTGAAAAGAATTTGCGTGCCGGTTGAATCGACCCGAGAAGGGCTGAAAGCGCAATTAACCTGGATTCCCCAGTTGGCCGAAATGGTGCGTACGTCACCTCCTTTAGACAGACTGGCAGGGGTCGTCTGGAGGCGACGCTAAAAAGAATTCCGTACCTGCGGGCAAAACAAAAAGGTCGATAGCCATGTCCGCATCGCCGCAAATTTCATAACTTCCGTGTGGCGAAAGGGGCGGACTTCTGTTCGGCTTTTCGTTGGAGTGCTCAGAGAACAGGGTTATTGAAGCTATAGAATGCAGCGGCAATGGGATTGGGATTAGTCTAAAACAAAATGCCTTGTTATGTGGGATAACCCGTAGTGCGAAGCGATATGCTGACGCCGACTCCATTTCGCTGTCCTTACAGCAGCGGCTCCGACCAGTTCTCCAAAGCCTCCTTGACTTTGTGCAGGAACTGGTGCGCGATCGCGCCGTCCACCACGCGATGATCGTAAGATAGCGTCACGTAACACATCGAGCGGATAGCGATCGAATCGTTGATCACCACCGGGCGTTTTTCAATGGCGCCCAGGCCCAGAATTCCCACGTTCGGCTGGCTGATCACCGGCAATCCAAACAATCCGCCAAATACGCCGGGATTGGTGATGGAAAAGGTGCTTTCCTGCACTTCTTCCGGCTTCAGTTTCTTGGACCGCGCGCGCTCCGCCAGGTCGTTCATGGTGCGCTGGATTCCCAGAATGTTTTTCTCGTCGGCATTTTTCACTACCGGAACCAGCAGGCCCCAGTCCAGCGCCACGGCGATGCCGATATTGATCTCCTTGTGCAGCACCACATTGGTACCGTCTAGCGAGGCGTTCAGCGTGGGATACGCGCGCAAACCCGCCACCGCGGCCTTCACGAAAAAGGGCATGAACGTCAGCTTCGTGCCGTTGCGCTTTTCGAATTCGTCCTTGGACTTGGCGCGCAGCGTGGCCACTTTGGTCATATCGATTTCGTCCACCGAGTACACGTGCGGCGAAACGCGCTTGGACGCCACCATGTGCTCGCCGATGCGCTGTCGCATGAGGCTCATGGGCTGCACTTCGTAGTCGCCGAAATAAAGTTTTTCGCGCGGCACCGCCGATTCGAATACCGCGTGTACCTGGCTGCCGTGTTGTCCCGCGGGCTGGCCGCTCGAAGGACGTGTCGGCGGCGGCATGGACGGAGTGGAACTAGCCGGGGCGCCGGCGCCGGTCGCCGATGACGTCGCATTGAACGCGTCCTCAAGCTGCTCTTCGGTTGCGCCGCTCTCGTCGGCCTGTTCGCCTTGACCGGCGAGTTGCTGCCCGCCCCCGGCAATCAGCGCTTCAATATCCTGCTTGCTGATTCGTCCGCCCGCGCCGGTGCCGGTAATTCCATTCAGGTCGATGCCATGTTCCTTGGCCATGCGCCGGACCAGCGGGGAACTGTGAATCCGCGAACCATCTTTTGAGCCGGCGACCGGTGCCGGAGTGCTTGCCGGTCCCGTTGCGGAAGAAGTCGCTGCGGTTCGCGACGATGCCGCGGCCGGTGCGGCGGACTTTCCAGCATTGGCGTTAGCGGCGGCGGGTGGCGCAGCGCTGGGAGCCGGGGCCGATTTCGCTGCTTGCGCATTGCCTTTGGCGGAAGACGAGCCCGATGTAGCCGCCGGCGTCGGCGCTGCGGCGGCCGGCTGAGCCCCAGTAGCTGCGCCAGCCGCGTCGATCACCCCCACCACTGTCTGAATCGGTACGGTTTTTCCTTCCCCCACCTTGATTTCTTTCAGCACCCCCGCCGACGGCGAAGGAATTTCCGCGTCCACTTTGTCGGTGGAAATTTCAAACAACGGCTCATCGCGCTCGACCTTATCGCCCGGTTTCTTGAGCCACTTGGTAATCGTGCCTTCGAAAATACTTTCGCCCATCTGCGGCATTACGATGTCTACGGCCATGAGTCACTCCTCTTCTTTCGCAATCCCAAATTATAGCTCACGGTACTCGGCGCTTGGCGGTTTTGCATTTGCCCTAGAACTTAATTTGTATAGCTGCGCTCGAACCAATAACGATGCATCCGTTGCAGAAAATCCCGCGATAGGGCGAACCCCGACGCTGATCCAATTACCGAGTCAATTCCACAACGAGGACACATTGGAGTCGCATCGTTGTCGATCCACTCCTGGATCTCGCCGGGAGAAAATATTTCCAGGCAATAAAAGCAGCCGCAACGCTCGCTCCGTTCAATTTCGCTTCTCCCCGAACAATGTTTGTGCGCGCGAATGTAATCTGGTCCCACGATCTTGAGAACGCGGTTGATCAACAGCCAAATTCTGATGCGAAGCGGCCAATCGCCCACACTTCTCTCCGTCAATAACTTGCGAGCTCCTTGGCGGCGTCAAAAACCTTCTTCGCGTTGGGCAAAAAATATTCTTCCAGCGGCGGCGCGTACGGTACCGGCGTATCCAGCGCGGTCACCCGCAGCAGCGGGCCATCCAGGTCGCCAAACGCTTTTTCGCAAAGGATCGCCGCAATTTCGCCCGCGATTCCCCCGGTGCGCGTATCTTCATGGACCACCAGGCAGCGGTTGGTTTTCTTCACCGATTGCAGGATGGTTTCTTCATCCAGCGGCAGCAGCGTGCGCAAATCGATTACTTCCGCTTCAATGCCTTCCTTGGACAGCGCTTCCGCAGCTTCCAGGGAAGTATGCATCATCGCCGCGTAGGAAATGATGGTGAGATGTTTGCCCGGCCGCCGCACGATGGCCTTGCCGATGGGCACGGTGTAATCGCCGGCGGGCAGCTCTTCCTTGATGCGGCGGTAAAGATATTTGTGCTCGAAAAAAAGCACCGGATTATTGTCGCGGATGGCTGCCTTCAACAATCCCTTGGCGTCATACGGAGTTGAGGGATAAATCACTTTCAAGCCCGGCGTATGCACGAAATACATTTCCGGATTCGCGGAATGAAACGGCCCGCCATGCACCCCGCCGCCCGAAGGACCCCGCACCACGATGGGCGCGGGCGCATTCCAAAGGTAATGCCCCTTGGCCACAAAATTCGTCAGCTGGTTGAAGCAGCACGCGATGAAATCGATGAACTGCATTTCCGCGATTGGCCGCAGCCCCAGATAACTCATCCCGCAAGCCGCGCCGATAATCGCGCTCTCGCTGATGGGCGTATCGATCACGCGTTCCCAGCCAAAGCGTTCCAGCAATCCTTCGCTGGTCTTGAACGCGCCGCCATACACGCCGACGTCTTCGCCCAGCAGCACCACCGCGGGATCGCGCTCCATCTCTTCAAACATGGCCTGCTTGATGGCTTCCAAAAAAGTGATTGGCCCCGATCCTGCTCCAGAGCCTGCCCCCGCAGTGGACAACGCACCGTTCACTTTCGGCTTCTCCGCAACGCTTGAATGGGAATCGGCCATGGCTATCTCCTTTTCCCTTGCGGACGAGCCGTTGCTCGCGCTGTTGCACGAGACGTTTGTCGCGACGCAGATCCATTCTTACTCTGTCTCTTATACACATCTC
>CAXMLS010000741.1:0-4194 GCA_964194235.1 uncultured bacterium
AGATGTGTATAAGAGACAGCCTTATATATTGGTGATGGAAGGATCCATTCCGGACGAAACTAATAAAAAAGAAGGCTATTGGGCCACTTTCGGTACCGACCAAAAAACCGGACAGCCCATCCTAACGTGTGACTGGATCGACCGCCTCGCGCCGAATGCGTGGGCGATCATCGCGGCGGGCACCTGCGCCACGTACGGCGGAATTCATGCGATGGAAGGGAATCCGACCGGTTGCATGGGCCTGCCGGATTATCTCGGATGGAAATGGAAATCTTATGCGGGCATTCCTATCGTGTGCGTGCCGGGATGTCCGGTGCAGCCCGATAATTTCATGGAGACGCTTCTGTATCTGCTGAACATGGCGTCCGGAAAAGCGCCCATGATTCCGTTGGACGAAAGCTTGCGTCCCACGTGGCTATTCGGTCAGACGGTGCACGAAGGTTGCGATCGCGGCGGTTTTTACGAGCAAGCGCAATTTGCGGACGAATACGGCGCCATTGAATGCATTGTGAAATTGGGATGCTGGGGCCCGGTGGTGCAATGCAACGTGGGGAAACGCGGCTGGATGGCAGGCATCGGTGGATGCCCGAACATTGGCGGAATTTGCATCGGATGCACCATGCCCGGTTTTCCGGATAAATTCATGCCGTTCATGAACCAACCCCCAGGCTCGTTGCTATCGTCCAAAGCAGTGGCAACGTACGGCCGGGCGATCCATGCGCTGCGCCGCTTCACGCAGGCGTCGATGAACAAAGAACCGAGCTGGAGAAGCCGGCCGAATCTCGATCGTAAGATGTCTTGAGGTTTTGCGAACCGTGGGCCTGGATCGGTAATAAACGGAGTGGAAGATATGGGTCAAAACCCAATGCCACAAAGCGACTGGATGGAAGAGTTGGTGCAGTCGCTACTGCTTGGAGAGCCCGACGCGAATGTCGCTGAGGCACAGGCGACATTGGAGGAACTGGCCGGCGTATTTATTCAAAATCGATCAAGCAATTCGCAGTCCGCGTTTGCTGAGGAAGACCTTGAAGAGCCAGCATCCTCTCTGAAACCTCTGAGCGTGGAAGCGCGTTACCGCGCACTCGTGGAACAAATTCCCGCGGTTGTTTTCATGGCCTACCTTGATAAAGGAATCGGAGAGGCCTACGTCAGTCCGCAGATTGAAGCGGCGCTGGGTTTCTCGCAGAGCGAATGGCTTGAAGATCCCATGCGGTGGTACCAGCAGATTCATCCCGACGACAAACATCGCTGGAGCGTGGAAGCGTCGGAAATGTTTTTGTGCGCGAAGCCGCTGAGCTCGGCGTACCGAGTGGTCGCACGCGACGGGCGGGTGCGCTGGTTCCATTGCCAGGCAAAGATGATTCGACGCGAAGACGGGCGGCCATGGTTTATTCACGGCGTCGGGGTGGATATCACCGAGGTGAAACAAACTGAAAGCGCATTGCAGGAAGAACGCAACGTGCTGTCAGCAATTCTTGATACGGTCGGAGCGCTGGTAGTTGTTCTCGATCCCAAGGGCCGGATTGTTCGCTTTAATCGCGCGTGCGAACACACCAGCGGCTACTCATCGCCGGAGGTGAAAGGGAAATACATCTGGGAATTGTTTCTGCCGACGGAAGAGATAGAGGGTTTCAAGTCTCTGCTGGCGCAATCATGTTCCGGCGCTCCCGCGAACGAATATGAAAGTCACTGGCTGACGCGAGACGGCGCATCGCGATTGATCGGCTGGTCGACTACGATTTTATCGCCGAGCCAGGGAGACGCGCACATCATCGCCACCGGCATCGATATCACGGAGCGCAAGCGTTTGGAGCGAGCCATTCTGGAAGTAAGCGCGCGCGAGCAGCAACGCATCGGACAGGATCTGCACGACGGTCTTGGCCAACATTTGACTGGCATCGCTTTCATGAGCAAAGTCCTGGAAGAAAAACTTTCCGACGAATCCCTGCCGGAATCGGCGGACATGGCCAAGATCGTGCGGCTGGTAAACGACGCCATCCGTAAAACCAAGGAATTAGCGCGCGGACTTTCGCCGGTGGTCTCCGAAGCGCAAGGGCTGATGTCAGCGCTCAACCAGTGCGCGGAAGAGATGCAAGATCTGTATCGCGTGACTTGCCATTTCCAATGTGACGTGCCGGTATTGATCGACGACGTAAATCTGGCGACGCACCTGTATCACATCGCGCGAGAAGCGTTGAACAACGCCATCAAACATGGAAAAGCGCGGGACCTGCTGATTATATTGTCCGCTGGGAGCGGCGAAGCGATTCTGTCGATTCGCGATAACGGGAAGGGAATCCCGGAAGTTCTGGAGAGCCACACCGGGATGGGATTGAATATCATGAGCTATCGCGCAAGAATGGTCGGCGGCATGCTGGAAGTGCGGCGCAATCCGACCGGAGGCACCACGGTTTCCTGCGTGTTCCCGCTGCCGATGCCTGTGCTACCAAGGACAAACCAAAGTGTTAGCTAACCAGCACTTCGGATCGCAGGCAACGAAATCGAGAGTATTCCTCGTGGACGACCACCCGATTGTGCGCCAGGGGCTGGCGCTGCTCATCAACCGTGAAGCTGACCTGGTGGTTTGCGGCCAGGCAGACGGAGCACCCTCGGCATTGCGGGAAATCCCAAACGCGCTGCCTGACCTGATCGTTCTGGATATTTCACTGGACGGTCCGGACGGGCTGGAAATGCTAAAGGCTATCAGAGTCAAAGATCCGATCCTGCCGGTCCTGGTGCTTTCCATGCACGATGAATCAAGCTACGCGGAACGTTCGCTGCGAGCCGGTGCCAATGGCTACATCATGAAGCAGGAAGCCACGGAAAAAGTGCTGGTGGCGATCCGGCGAATTCTGCAAGGGAAAGTTTATCTCAGCGAGCGCTTGACCAGCAGGATGCTGGAGCAGTTTGTACACGGATCTCACTCCTCGAAGGCCGATCCACTGGGCACATTAAGCGATCGTGAGCTGGAAGTGTACAGAATGATTGGTGCGGGACGCGGCACGCGGCAAATCGCGGACGAGTTGCACGTCAGCGTAAAGACGGTGGAGTCTTACCAGGCGCATATCAAAGAAAAACTGCGGCTGCGAAATGCGCGCGAGTTGTTGCAGCATGCGATCGAAGGCTCGCTGAACGAAAAAAGCGCGTGAGAAATTTTTCCAACCTCTCCTGTCGATTTAAACCGGCTTCAATTCCAAACTGGGCGTGCCTCGTGAGAATTTCGCTGCAATCTATTAAATAGTTTTCTGCATATCTCGAGCCGCCAATCTAAGGCTCGCGCAAAACCCTCTAGTTCAATAACTTGGCGCCCATCAGGGATTCCCCTATATCGGCGCTGGTAGAAGCCCCTACGAAAGAAACAGCACCTTCCTACTTGTGGCTTCTTCACCATAACTATATTTGTTCATGTGATGCTCCTCGCGATTTCTCGGGAACCACAGTAAGACCGAAAAGGAGAATGCAGCCATGGCAGGAGAAGCTGGTCCGTACGGTCGGATTACACAGAAAAAACCTCCAGTATCGGATGTGCACATTATCTGGATGACAGCGGGGCTGGGATGTGACGGAGATTCCGTCTCGATCACTGCTGCCACACAACCCAGTATCGAGGATGTGCTGCTCGGCGCCATTCCGGGTCTACCCAAAGTTCATCTGCATAACCCGGTGCTGGCGTACGAAAATGGCGACGACTTCATGAAGTTCTGGTATCTGGCGGAATCGGGAAAACTCGGTCCTTTCGTGCTGGTTGTCGAAGGATCGATTCCCAACGAAAAGATTAAGGCCGAAGGTTACTGGGCGGCGATGGGCACGGATTCAAAAACCGGCCAGCCCATTCCGACCAATGACTGGATTGACCGCCTGGCGCCGAAGGCCCTGGCGGTAGTCGCCTGCGGCACGTGCGCCACGTACGGCGGAATCCACGCGATGGAAGGGAACCCCACGGGCTGCATGGGCCTGGCGGATTATCTGGGATGGGACTGGAAGTCTGTTGCGGGTCTGCCCATCGTGAATGTGCCGGGGTGCCCAGTGCAGCCCGACAACTTCATGGAGACGCTGCTTTATCTACTTTACCAGGTGAGCGGCCTGGCTCCTATGATTCCGCTGGACGATCAACTGCGGCCCACATGGCTGTTCGGGCAGACGGTTCACGAAGGTTGCGATCGCGCCGGCTACTACGAGCAGGGCGACTTCGCC
>CAXMLS010000742.1:0-2310 GCA_964194235.1 uncultured bacterium
GGAAATTATGACTCGTCCAGTGCTAAGTTCCGCGTAGCCCGTCAACCGCCCACAATCCACGGCAAGCGCCAATGGACCTTCCAACTTCCCAGAAGCGGGAGCGTAAGGGGACGGTTTATTTCTCCGAGTTGGCTTATGACAAGAAAGATGGCCTAAGTGTAATGTTCTGTGCCCAGGAGGCCGTCTTTTCGGGCGCGGTCTTACTTCAATGATTGGTAAGTTAATTGGGCGAGCGCATCTGCACCCTCCTTGCGATTAACTGCCCGGACGGGCCTGGAAATTCTCGACAAACGCATAACCGAGCACCACGGCCAGCAGCAGCAAGCCCGTTACGATCACAGCCAAATTCCAGAAGCGCAATGAGAGAGAAACATTCAGGACAGGTGGAGCATTGCTATGAAGGTTTACCGAGAGAATCGACAAAGCGTTTAGGGCGAATGCGGCGAACAACGCGCCAACCAAAATGATGGGACTCCCCGCCACTGAAAGCCCCGGCGCATTCTCCCTGAGAACTGAGGCACTTATGAAATAGCCAGGGATTAACAAAAGAAATAGTCCTACTCGTGCAGAAAGATTGGGTTTGATTGACGAGACGATACTCATGGATTTAGCTCCTTAGTCAAGAGGTCTCATCTGGGATCTCGAATGGAAACCTAGCATACGAACTCTTTTGTGTAAAGTACTTTGTATTCGTGGTTTGCTTTCTTGTTCTTTCGCTGGTTGTGGTCGGAGTCGTGCACCATCCCGCAAGCGTCCAAAACTCCGGAAGTGGCCTGCTCCGTATGGACGTCGCGCTCTTGCTCGTATACGGGATAGCGGGAGTAGTTGTCTGGAAGCAAAGGGCTGGTAACTCGAATACTGCGGCGGCAATTGTTGGGGCGCAGATTGGCCTACTTCTTGGTGTAGTGCAGATAGCAAATCACCTTATTGAAGCGTTTATTCCGATCAGACCCTTCGTTCTTATTATCAGCCCGGTATTGCTAATGCTTGCGCTGTTGGGTACGGCAGGCGCGGCGGCATGGGAGCGCACCAGGTCACTGGTATTGGCGGTGACCAGCGGAGTTTCTTGCGCGATTGTTGCGACGCTGATCACGCTCAGCTTTGCAATTTCCTTCAACCTATTCTTTGCGGCACGTGTGGACTGGCATTTGCGCGAGGCCTTTGCGGCGAGCGGCATGATCGACTCCGGGGGCTTCCGGGTTAGGAACATACTGGAAGCGTCATCGGAGATTCTTGTTCGTATGCCTCTCTTTGCCATCTGCTTAGCCTTTGCTGGCGCGGTCATTCATGCATGGATGAGGCGCGAATCCCGGCGCATTGCAATAGCAGCCAGCTTCTTAGCCCCGCTTACGTTTGCGGTGGGTGCTTCGGCGCTGTGGCACGCCAACGCCATCGAACGTGCTGTGCGACCACCATTTGTGATGTCAGGAGTGCTGCTTTCCGGAGTCGCGCTGTGTACTGTGTATCCGATTTGGTCGATCCTGCGCGTTCGGGCGCCAATACCAGAGGCTCGGTGAACTGCTGACCATACAAAATTTGTGTATAAGTTCTGACTTGGCGGCAACCCTTCCCTAATCGGGTTATTTCAGAGTCGCGACCTATCAAGCGTTTCTCTAAGCTAGCCGTTTTCGACGCGCGCCTTTATATCCGAGTACGCTGTGTCGATCAGCCTGGTTAGCGCTGCGGCGTTTGTGGCCGTTCTCGATCTCAGCTTCACATGGCGCATGAACTTGCCAGTGCCTTGCAGCAAGCGGGCCGGGTCCGGCAGCGCTGCGCCGTGAAAGAACCCTACGCTTGCGTGCGAAGTGAATACATTGACGTAGCCGAAGGGCGCATCTCCCAAACATGCAACCGGACAGCCGTCATGCAAAAGCTCCCGGACTTCGTCCCCGCATTTTCGCATCACCTCAAACCACTGATGCGCGATGGCTCCCAATTCACCTGCATGCTCTTTCATCCACGCATCGATGGCGGGATCCCGCTCGACAGCGCCGTTGAATCGCAGCAATTCCGTTCTCATCGTCGCTCCACTTTCTGCTTTGGAGATCTGCGGTTACCTAGCACCATTACCTCCCCTACAGCAAAATCCCTCGTCCGGAACAGTCTTTCTTGTGGCAGGAGGGTCGCTGCCGGCTAACGCCGCAGTCTCTTATAACGCGGATCGGCCGTAACCGGCTTGTCGGCTATTCGGAAGTTACGACCTCTGGGTGCAAAATTGCGAGTGCGCCGTGACTTGGGGCACGATAGATACCCTATTCACTATAGGCCGATAGGCTTTCGGCTACAGTGGGAGCTGTGCGAGTTAAAAAG
>CAXMLS010000743.1:0-2616 GCA_964194235.1 uncultured bacterium
GATGTGTATAAGAGACAGGTTTAAGCAGGGTTAAAACTTCCGCGTCCTGAATTTGATGCGTTTCGCTCCATGTATTTTTCGATGGGGAGGATGTCGCGCCCGCGGCTTGCTCCATCAAATCTTCGTAATCGGGCAGCCCGGAGGTGTGATTCAAGAGGTTGCGAATGCTGATGGAATTTCCGTACGCCGGGAAATCGGGGAATATGTCCGTTAATTTCTGGTCGTAGCGCAGTTTTCCGTCGCGCACCAGCAGCATGATCGCCGTAGCCGTGAATTGTTTGGAGCAGGAGGCCAGGCGGAAGTTGCTGCGCGCCTCGATTTTCGTTTTGCTGCGCAGGTCGCGGACGCCGTAGCCGCGTTCAAAAATTGTTTTGCGGTCTTTGATTACCAGCACCGCGACTCCGGGCGAGTGTTCATCGGCAAGCGGAGAAAATGTCGCGTCGATTCGTGCGCCCGTCTCTGTTTGTTGCGCCGGCTGAATTTGAACGCTGCCTGAAGATTTTTGAATTGCGTCAGACGGCGCGGCGTTAGGGAAAGCATTCAACGCGAGAGCCAGCGATACAGAAAACATCGCAATAAATTGGAACCCCGGCATTCCGTTCGGCTTGTTCATTGGCGATAACACCCGAGCGGGCGAGAGCATATCAGGTTACGCAGCCAGCCCGCCCGGAAACAGGTTCACACCGCGTTGATGTCCGCGCTTTCCAGTATCGATTTTGCGTAGCCTTGTTTAGCAACCTTTAACATGGCGCGGCCCACCTGCTCGGTGGTGGTCAGGTACTTCGGAAAACGTTTGTACATCAAGTGAAGCAGTGGCGCGGTCATCGCATAAATCGTGTTGTAGAGCTTCATCTTGGAGCGGATGCCGTGCAGCGGCACGATGCCTGCCGGACGAAACATGTACGCCGCTTTGAACCGCAGGCGTAGCAGCGTGTTTTCGGTTTGTCCTTTTACGCGCGCCCACATGGTGCGGCCGCGCTCGGTGCTGTCCGTACCCATTCCTGAAACGTAAATGAACGTCATCGCGGCATTCAGCTTCGCCAGCGTCCGCGCCACGGATGTAGTCAGATCGTAGGTCATGCGCCGGTACTCCGCTTCGCTCATCCCCAGCGACGACGGCCCCAAACAGAAAAAACAGGCGTCGAATCCCGACAATTCGTTTTCAAGGCTGGAAAGATCGAAAAAATCCGTGTGGATCAGTTCGCGCAATTTCTCATGATGCTGACGCGTCGGGCTGCGCACCACCGCCAACACGCGTTGCACTTCGCGATCCAGCAGGCATTCGCGCAGAACGCCCTGGCCAACCATACCGGTTGCTCCAAACAAGACCACATTCATAGTTTCAGCATAACAATATTAATAACCATCTTGCGTGAGTGGCCTCGAATCCGCGCCAGCTGCAACGGCGTTGAAAGCGCCTGTTATCTGCATTTTAAATGGTTCTCCGGCGCGGGGCTTCTAGGGTTTTAGCCGTATGGACCGGCCCCTTGCCGTTCGGTACCCTGAATGTTCTTTACTAAGTTGTACTTTGCCTAACGTGGCCCCGCCCGAAGAATCCCGCCCTAGGCACCAGAGGATATTCATGAGAACTCCCAAGTTTCTGCTCGCTGCGCGTGTCTTGTCACTAGCAAGCTTTGCGGCTATGGCCATTGCTGGCTGCGGTGGGCTGTCCACTCCGAGCGATCCCCGTCCACCGGGCCCGCCACCGCCGGCGGCATTCCCGCATTTTGGTCACGTGGTTATGGTGGTGGAAGAAAACCACAGCTACGCCAATGTGATTGGAAATTCTGACATGCCGTACATCAACAGCCTGGCCAAGCAATACGGGCTGGCGACGCAGTATTTCGCCAATACCCATCCGTCCATCGGAAATTATTTCATGTTGACGACCGGGCAAGTGATCACCAACGACGACACCTTCAGTGGCGCGGTAAGCGACGACAACGTCGTTCGGGAGTTGCTGGCTGCAGGGAAGACTTGGAAATCCTATGCGGAAAGCATTCCGAATCCCGGGTATACCGGCGGCGACTCGTATCCCTACGCGGAGCGCCACAATATCCTGTCGTATTTTACGGATGTGCGGAACAGCCCAACGCAGGTACAGAATCTGAGTTCGTTTTCGCAATTTCAGCGTGACCTGGACGGCGGCCAATTGCCCAATTTCTCGTATGTAGTTCCAAATTTATTGGATGACGCGCACGATGGCCCACTTACTCTGGCTGACGGCTGGCTGCAGCAATATATCGGGCCATACATCAGCAGCGCCACATTCAAGCAGGATGGACTGCTGATTATTGTTTTTGATGAATCGGTAGACAGCGATACGGCCAATGGCGGCGGGCATGTGGCCATGCTGGTGATCAGCCCGCAAGCCAAGCAGGGTTTCCAATCGACCACTTTGTACCAGCACCAGAGCACCCTGCGCTTGATCCTCCAGGGGCTGGGCGTCCCCGTGTACCCGGGAGCCGCAAGCACCGCGCCGGCCATGGGCGAATTTTTCTAAAGTAAGTTAGTGCAGTACGTCATCAACACACCAATTGGGAAAACACAGCAGTATATGGAAAAGAGGCGGGGAGCGTTAGCGCCCGCCCCTCATTCTGTCTCTTATACACATCT
>CAXMLS010000744.1:0-2082 GCA_964194235.1 uncultured bacterium
TCAGTTTAAGCCCGACGGTGAATTGCACCGGCACGCCTCCTCTACCCTATACTTTGGGCCAGACGTTCGTCGATGTCTAGCCCATGTGTAGCCAAAGGGTCGGGAACAAGGTTCGTTGCGCGCTGATTGCTGCCAGCGTCTTCAAGAGGCCGCCGTTGATCGGGCCAGCCGCGTCACCTTTCACATGTTACCAAGAGGTCTTTTGAATCGAGCGCGCTGATGCTGCGAGCGGTCGCTCTTGGCCCCGCTAACTCCCGAAACACCTCCTTGCATCCGGCCCTGGTCAGTCGGCGCACTTGTCGTCAAGCAGTGCTTCCGCACTTACGATATTCCTCGGCGAGGCACCGGAGTCGTTGGCCAAAAGATAGAAACCGGTCCTGCTGTCACCAAACGTCGCTCCGATCGCAGCCAGTGTTTGGCTTCCCATGGAAAACTTGCCCGACGGAAGACCGCGGGCGAGCAACTTGAAAGGATCCACGTGGGCCAAGCTATCCGTCTCGACTTTCATTGCCGCAAATCTGTGCCCGAGAAGTGGCTAGCTAAGAAAAGACCAGGTTCTGTGAATGGCGTCTGCGAAATCTGGCTCGATGTGATCGCTCATGATTTTTGCTTTCTCTGCCGTTCACGCCAGCGAAGGAAGGACAGTACCCTTTGCCGACCTTGCGGGCCAGGCGGGCGGGTCAGCGGGCGGAAGGAGCAGGTTTTTAGCGGTCAGTTACTCCAGTTCTTGCCAGGTGGGGACCGTTATCTTTGCCGAAATGGAAATTGGAAAATGGCGCTCAGAGACCGGCGCCCGAAATCCGCCCCTCAAGGACCGAGATGCCAAAAATCGCCGGTGCCAGCCTAACCCACGGGAATGTCGCGGATTCGTGCAACAACGTGTAATGACCCTTTCGTAAGCAGGGTCACGCTTGAATGATGATCGAGGTCAACTTTCGGAATCGGATCACACATGGCCAAAGATAAGAACATTACGCGTGGCCCGCGTATACGTTCTGGGGGTCAAACCGGGGTTGATCGCGCTGCACTAGATGCCGCAGTGTTAACGGGACGACTTTATGAAGGATGGTGCCCAAAAGGCGGTTGGGCAGAAGATTTCCTGCATCCGCCAGGTTTGTTGACGAAATATCCGCACCTTATGGAGACTCCAAGCGAGGTCTCCCGAACAACGAACCGAGTGGAATGTACGCGACAGTGCAGCCACGGTCGTATTTGTGCCGGACTCAAAATATTGCGCTAGGTCATCGACTCATTAAAGCGCATCCAGATTCGAAGTGAAGCAAGTTTGACGCCGGCGAGGAAGTTATCGGGCGTTTTGTCGTAGCGCGTAGCTACGGCGCGGTAGTGTTTGATTTTGTTGAAGAAGCGCTCGACGAGATTTCGGTATCGGTAAAGGTAAGAGCTGAAAGCCGGGACATTCTTGCGGTTTGGCATGGGCTTGATGTTGGCCCATGCGCCGCGTTCATCGAGGCTTTTGCGCAGCTCGTCGCTGTCATAGGCGCGGTCGGCCAGAAGCGTCTGGCCCTCCACGAGAGCGCTCAACATGTCGCGTGCGCTGCGCCCGTCATGGGCCTGGCCTTCGGTCAGTTTCAAAACAAGCGGCAGGCCGGCGGCATCGACAAGGGCATGGATCTTTGTCGTCAGGCCGCCCCGCGAGCGACCCATGCAACCGGATCGATCGTCTTTTTTTTGGCGTTGGCGGCATGCTGATGCACGCGGATCGAGGACGAGTCGATCATCTGGATATCGCCGTCGTAAGCCTTTGACACAGCTTCCAAAAGCCGATCCCAGACGCCCGCCTTGCGCCACCTGTTGAAACGGTTCACGCAGGTCGTGTGCGGACCATAGCGCTCCGGAATATCGGCCCAGGGCGCGCCCGTCCGTAGCCGCCAGAATATCCCGTTCAACACGCGCCGGTCATCCACCCGCGCGACGCCGCGCGGCTTGTTCGGTAGCAGCGGCGAAATCACCGACCACTCGACATCCGTCAAATCAAAACGGGCCATTCCAACCTCCATGATCTGAAGGTTGAATCATTCTCTTGCCGATTCGGGAATCCCCTTTATGAGATCATGACCTAGA
>CAXMLS010000745.1:0-18543 GCA_964194235.1 uncultured bacterium
ATGTAGGACACCTTAACAGAGCACGGGTGCTACCAACTTACACCAATTCAGAGGCTCCATTAAGTACTTTAAATGAATAAGTTAGGTCGCGCCGCTGAGCTCCTGCTTTAAGAGCGCGCATTAATACTAATTTTGATAGAGTTTACGTTGTGGAAATATTGAAATTAGAATTGTCTTAGGCGCAGTCAAGTGGTCGGGCCATATGACTTGCCTTTACGGATTAGCTCGTCAGCTTTTTTTATATTACCCATCTGCTTATAATAATCTGCCAGCCCAAGATAGAGCGATTCATCCTCAGGATGCGCGTTAATTCCAGAGTTGAGTAACGAAACAGCTCCAGTAACGTCGCCGGTTTTTTGCAGGCTGTTGGCGATACGAAGGTACGTTTCAGAGTCGGCTATCTCACTAATACCGGTGTCTTTATACAGACTTACCACGGCAGCGTAATCTTTTATTGTGTAATAAGCTTCTACCAGATGCGCTCTTGCAGGTTCATTGGAATGATCCGCGTTTAAAGCCCGGCGAAGCCACTTTCTACCTTCCTCGACGGAGGATTGGCTTAATAGGCATAAACCTCGCTGCTCGTCAAACACCCCGCTGTTTACATCCTTGGCGATCGACGGTTCGATAATGTCCCAAGGCGCAGGATTTGAGGGTGCGTCGGCCACTTTAAAATTAAGCGTCGCAAATCCGCCGCCCCCCCGGACTGGGTTGGTAATGGACAACGTCAGCATGTAATTACCGGGTGTACGCCCTTCTAAATCGAGCTTCTTCCCGTTGACGAGCGATCCGTTGGCATCGAATTGCGCCATGTCTATTTCGTCCTGCACCACCGTCGCGCTTCCGGGAGCTGCTGGCATACCAACCGCATACTGCAGACCAAGCTTCTCGCCAGCGAGGGAACGCGGGTCACCTGGCGGTCCCCAGATTTGATAAGCGACTTGAAGCTTCGAGTCAGCACTCGCAACCAACCCGCTCGTGGACAAAGGGGTGAACTTGACGCCGGCGATGGTGAAGGGTGTCAATTCCGCCGTAGCGGGATCCACTTGTTCGGCGGTGGAAAACGGCAGAATTCCAGGGATTGAGATCTTATTTCCCTCCACGGCGGGTATAGTTACTTCCCGCTCGGTACGGTAGCTTGCACTCTTGATCCAATCGGTAAACTGGAAGGCTAGGCGGTATTTGCCTGGCGGCAAAGGGAGTATTCCTTCATAGGAGAAAATCTTGTCCTTGAGTTCAGCGAAGTGATGCCTGTCGAACGTCTCGCTAACAGGTTTGTGCTGAGTGAAGATGAGCTTATTTTTTTCTCCGAATACACGGACCAGTATTTCAACGGAATAGGTGAGCAGATCGGATGAACCCGTGGACACGCTCAAGTCGCTGGGATTTCGCAGGCGTACGGCGTAGTCGAGCCGTGTGAGTCCTCGTGAATCTCGAACTGGAAGAATGATGATGTCGAGATTGCGGCCGTCAAGAATTAAGCTGGAGGTGACTTTTTCGCGAAGCATGCGACGGCGGCTAATGTCGGCTCGATTGGCGGGCTGATCGGCGAGACTTTTTAGAATGGAAAGCATGGTGTCGGACTGCAAACTCGAGGTCCCGCTGGATAAGTCCACAGGCTCACCAGGGATCAGGCTCAACGAAATACGCGCGATTTCACCGCCTACCGAGCTCTGAATCATTCTGAGTCCGGAAACGCGGGAATTCACGGCTTCCACGCCGGTGGTCAGCTTGTCCGGGCCATCGAAATAAGGACTATAGAAGCGATAATCACCGTTGCTGTCCCGGTCATAGAACATCACGTAGAAAGCCGAAGGCAGTGAGGGATTGCCGTACGAGTAGAACCAGAGTTCGATGGGCCGGAGGTTCGCGGAGTTTCTGAAGACTTGTTTCTGCTGTGGTTCGCCGAGGGTAATGTAAGTGCGGCCACGATCTGTGCGCCAACCGTCGGTCCCGGAGCCGGGGCCAAATCGGGACTCGGCGAAAGCGATTCGCTGATAGATTTCGTCCTTGAAGTTGTTAGTGGGCGCTCCCGGAACAGGATTTCGGATCTCCCAGAACTCCTGAATGAACTTATCCCGGGCGTCATCGGTACTAAGTTTTAGGAAGGCCTCCCGCTCATCTTTGGTTATGATGTAGGCCACATCGCGTTCGAGCCAGATTTTGTACTGCTTCTGGAGCTTTTGCTTCCCTTGTCCCGCGTCAAGGGTTGGGGCGGACAAATTTAGCGGGAGCGCGAACGCGACCACAATCAGAATAAAGGAAAAAACCCTGGAAGTGAGCGTATGACGTCTTTGTACAAACTGCATGTTCAATCCACCCGGTGAATAGTAATGACAGCGCTACGCCGTTTGCAATCATACCTCCAATCTTAGGTCCACCGATCCCTAACCAACTGCGTTCCTGTTTTTATACTCGGGTTTAGGTTAGGAATGTTCCTTTCTACCAGTCCTTTCTACCAGTCTTTACTTCTACTCGCATCAAGGTTAGTCTTATCTGGGTGCCCACGAGCCCCCGTGGCGATCGCCAAACCTATTGGCAGCCCAAAACTTAGCTACATATACTGTTGATTCTATTAGTATTTAGCAACAGTTAAGTCCACAACGTCGCAAGGGGAAATCGATCCAATGGATACTCGCGCTTTCACACGATTTCGGAATATTACGGCCAAGATTGCTGGCTTTGGCGTTCCATCAATATGCGCCCTACTGCCCCTTGTTTTGTTGGTGGCAGGTTGCGCCGCGGGCGGCGGAGCGGCCCCTCAGCCGATCGCGGGGGTGGCCGTGAGCATAACCCCGAAGCGCGCCGCGCTTACCGTTACCGCTCAATCGCAAGCGTTCACAGCGGCAGTTACCGGAAGCGCCACGACTTCCGTAACGTGGGAAGTGGACACCATTCCCGGCGGGAACACGTCCGTGGGAACCATCAGTTCGTCGGGAATTTATGTTCCACCGTCGACACCCGGAACACATGCCGTAGCCGCCCGGAGCGTTGCCGATTCAACGGTTTCGGCATCGGCCAGCGTAGCGATTACCGACTTGGCGGGAGTGTTTACCTATCATAATGACCTTTCGCGCGACGGTGTAAATGCGCAAGAATACGCGCTGACGACTTCAACAGTTAAAGCTGCGACCTTTGGAAAACGGTTTTCGTGCGCGATCGACGCCTCCGCTTATGCTCAACCTTTATGGGTGGCAAACGTGGCGATTGGCGGCGGCACGCATAATGTTGTGATCGCAGCTACGGTGCACGACACCGTGTACGCCTTCGACGCCGACGCATCGCCGTGCCAGACCTATTGGAAGAAGAGTTTGCTCGCTTCGGGCGAAACATGGGTAGCCAGCACCGACTTGGGCCCACCCCCCGCGTCCACCGATCTGGCCCCGGATGTCGGCATTGTGGGCACCCCAGTGATTGATCCCACAACCCAAACGATTTATGTGGTAGCGAAGTCGAAGAATGGCGGCGTCGGCCTTACTATTCATCAGCGATTGCATGCCTTGAGCCTGATCGACGGATCGGAAAAATTTTCTGGGCCGGTAGATATTGGGGGTACTTCGGGTGGCGCAACATTTGACCCTCTGCGGCAGAATCAGCGCTGTGGTCTGGCTTTGGTGAATGGCGTGGTATACATCGCACATGGCTCGCATGGAGACGCACCGACATATTACGGATGGATTTTTGGGTACAACGCCAGCACGTTGGCCCAAACCGGTATCTTTAATGACGATCCCATTTCAGCCTCTGGAGGGATTTGGATGTCGGGCGGCGCGCCTGCGGCCGATGCGAGCAACAATCTGTATCTAGCTACCGGAAACGGAAACTTTAATGGGACTACGGAATTTGGCGATAGCTTTTTGAAGTTGTCTACGGGCAGCGGAATCGGCGTCGCCAGTTTTTTCACTCCCGGCAATCAGCTCTTGCTAAGCAGTAATGACATGGATCTTGGCGCGGGAGGGGCGACGATTCTGGTCGATCAACCTTCCGGCTCTTCGCCTCGCCTTGTCATCGGCGGTGGAAAAGAAGGAAAATTGTACCTAATGAATCGAGACAGTCTGGGCGGCAACACACCCACCGATACCGGCGTTGTGCAAATTTTTTCGGTTTTGAATGCAATCTTCTCTACCCCTGCGTTCTGGCAGAACACACTTTACATAGCGCCCGTTACCGATCACCTGAAAGCCTACACTTTGGCCACTGGAACGTTCGCAACTGCCCCGTCTTCGCAATCGACTGGAACATTCGGGTTTCCCGGTGCCTCGCCATCGGTGTCATCGCAGGGAACGACGAATGGCATCGTTTGGGGGATTGAAATAGTTTTCACCTCTCCAACAGTACCCGGCCCGGCGGTGCTACATGCTTACGATGCGAAAAATCTAGCGACCGAATTATGGAACAGTAGAATAGCCACCGCCGATCAAGCGGGCCCGTCTGTAAAGTTCACGGTGCCCACGGTTGCTAACGGGAAAGTGTATATCGGGACGGCTACTGAATTGACGGTTTACGGACTGTCGCCAAACTAAGGTATTTATTGCGATTCTCATCACCGGATCGTCGAAGGTTGCCAAAAACCGTACGCCGCCTTCACGACGATCCCGTTTCGCCCTGGAGTAGAATTCGAACTATGCGGATAACGGTTGCACACAACAAATCCAAAGAAGAAGTGGTAAAAACGATTGATCGTTCCTTCGACGATTTGTTCAAAGGCGTAGGGTCCCTTCCCGTGAAATTGGTTCAGGAACGCAGAAGCTGGCAAGAATCAACGCTGACTTTTGCGCTCAAGGCAAGCATGGGGCTCGTCAGCGCGCCAATCAAAGGGACTGTGGACGTCACCGATCACGACATCACCATTGATGTCGATCTCGGTTTACTGGAACGAATGATTTCCGCCGAGAAGGCCCGGGACATGATCGATAGCCGGGTAAAGGGTATTCTGAAATAAAAACGCTGGGATATATGGGCCCACGTGTTTCTGGCCATCCCTATGCGGCGAATTCCAAATCGTGCGCATCCTGCTTTAAATCAGCGTCACCCTTTTTCTTCGATTTCCTGTGACTACTGCTCTCATCTTTAACCGCGATTAAATGATTCCTTGTTCTTCGGCAAGGAGCGCTGTGCAACAATGATTTCGTTTGATTGGTGCCGGAGTACTGCACAGGAACGCGACGGATTTGGATATGGGATCAGATGACGAGGCGATGGGTTATTCCGGTAACACTGACCCGCTGGGCTCTGGGATTATGCGTCACCGGCGCTTGCTTGCTCTTGCCAGTTCCTTCACGCGCGCAAGACTCACGGAATCAGGAGGAGGCCCGTCCGGATGCCGGTCCGACTCCAGCCGAGGATCCCGTCCCGACGATGCTGCCTCACCCGGAGTCGGATCGCTGGTGGCTCTCGGGTCAGGCCAACGTTACTTCCCAGTGGCATCCATCCTTCCACTCTCCTTATCAGGGAACCAATAGTCTTCCACCGGAGGCGCAGGACGCTACCTCGCGTGTCTTGACGCTGTTTACCGGCTTGCGCCTTACAGTTACAACGGAATTATTGTGCGATGTGCAGGAAACCGGCGGACATGGAATCGGAGAAGCGTTAGGCCTCGCCGGCGCCACCAACCTCGATGTGGTCCGGAATCCGCAGTTGAGCAAGGCGCCCTACATTGCGCGGCTGATTTGGCATCAAATCATCCCGCTTACCAAAGAAAAAGCGGCATCGACGCGGACGCCTTACTCGCTGTTCAGGACCCTCCCTTTGCGACGAATTGAGGTGCGATTTGGCAAATTCAGCTTGGCGGATTTTTTCGATCTCAATACCTACGGCACCGATTCCAATTTTCAGTTTATGAATTGGACCGTGGACAACAACGGAGCGTACGACTATGCGGCGGATACACGCGGATTCACATTTGGTGCGCTGGTAGAATACCACGACGGACGATGGGCGGTGCGGTTTGCGGAAGGCTTAATGCCCAAAGTCGCGAACGGCATCCATCTCGACGCGGATTTCGGTCGGGCACATGCGGAAAACGTGGAAGTCGAGTTCCATAGCAACTTCGTGCGCGGCAGCGAGGGAATTGTGCGCCTGCTGACTTATGTGAATCACGCGAATATGGGCAGTTATCGCGAAGCCGTCAATAATTATCTTGCCGGCCTGACGACGCATCCGGAAATTACCGCGCATCCGCTGCAGACCACCATCAAGTACGGCTTCGGTGTGAATTTTGAGCAGCCTCTGTCCGATTCGGTGGGCGTTTTCGGACGATGGGGATGGAGCGAAGGCCGGCATGAATCCTACGCATACACTGAAGTGGATCAGACCGCACAGATCGGGTTGGGCGGAAACGGCAGCAAGTGGAACAGAAAATATGACCGAGCGGGAGTCGTTTTGGTGTCCAATGGAATTTCTCGAGACCACCAGAAATATCTCGCTCTGGGAGGACTGGGTTTTCTGCTGGGCGACGGCCGACTAAATTATGGCCGCGAGAACATTGTCGAAAGCTATTACACACTACATCTTTGGCGTGGCGTTTATCCGTCTTTCGGGCTACAGCACGTGAACCATCCCGGGTACAACCGCGACCGCGGACCGGTGCTGGTGCCATCGCTGCGGTTGCATGTGGAGTTTTAAGTAATCACGCGGCGGGATTTAATCGCCGCGGGTCAGCAGGCCTTGAGCCCGCAATATACGCCGAACTTTTTTGGGCGAAATGGACAAGCGCGTGGCGACGCGGGCGACTTTGCATCCTTCGCGCCGCCATACTTTGGGGATGACGATGGCCGCAAAATCCGCGCTGACCTGTTGAAACGATTTGCTGCCTATAATCCCGCTCGACCAATCGCGCAGGGTCGCATTGATATTCCCTCCAGCGCGTAGCCTGCGATTCAGTTCCTGCAATTCCTTCCAGACATAATCACGATTCATCGGCTTGAGCAGCGCCAACGCTTCGTCGCCGCACTCGCGCGCAGCTTCGAGGTCGCCGGAAAAATCCAGGCAGAGCGCGAGGCCGAGAGCGATGAACGCTTTAGCGATAAGGCGGCGATTTTGGGTGAGCTTGGCGCAAGCGAGCGCTTCGCGAGCAAATTCACATGCGAGATCGGAGGATGGCACGGCACGCGTACCTTCCTCGATCTGTTCTTCGAATTTGGCAAACTCCACAGCGGACTGCAGCATGCGTGCGCGGCCCTTCAGAACATTGTCTTTTTTTTCGTCGCCGAGTTGGTACGCGGTGCCGCCCACGGATGCCGCGAGATCCAGTTCGCCATTGTCGAGGTGCAGATAGCCGAAGGTGACATAGACGTTGCCATTGCCGCGGTGATCGTCGTAACGATCGTAGATTTCGCGCGCCTTTTTTAAATGCTCAAATCCTTCATCGCGAAGTCTAATGAGCTGTTCGCGTCCGTGCGGCGTGCGGAAAGAAGCTGGAGATGAAGCGGGGCCGCGCTTGCGCCGTTGACGCGCGGCGGCGGTATCCAGCTTGTTGCGCAACTGCAGCGCGAGCAGACGTTTGACGAACGCGATGTTGACGAACGAGCGCGCCAGATTGCGGTTATAAGGATCGCGCTTTTCGTATTGCTGGATGGCATTTTCAAATTTGGAAAGTGCGAGATCGTAATTTCCCTGGCGCCGTGCGATGCGGCCATACGCGGAGCTGATGTTGCCGAGGGTAACGTAGTCATCCGTGTCGGCGAGTACGTCTCCTGCTTCGCCCAAAATACGCGCCGCATGCTCAGGTTTGCCTTCCTGAAAAGCGATCCACGCTTCAAGCACCTGCATCACTGCAGCCATTTTCGGATATTTCAGTGCGAGAGCAATTTCGCGGGCTTTCGCGACGTAACCCAGCGCGTCGTCATACCGCGCATTGCGCCGCAAACAGCGGCCTAGCCAGAAATTGGCTATGGAAATGATTTGCTTGTCCTGAATTTCATCCTGTAGCGCAAGAACGATTTCGAAATGGTGGGTCGCTTTTTCAAATTCCTCCCGACGCATGGCGACCAGCCCGTCGGCCATCTTGAGATGGACGAACTCAAGCAGGCTGAGTGATTCGCGGCTGGCGCTGGAAAATTGCGCGAGAAGTTGCTTGAACGCGGTATCAGTAAAACCAATATCGATCCATTGCGCCAGATAACCGAGCAGGATTGGAGCGTTTTTATGACCTGGCTGGCACGCTGCGATCAGCGGCTGGTTTTCGGCGAGGCGCTTCAGTCCGCTGGCAATGTGGCGGCGCACAAGGTCTTCGCGCAGTTCAAGGATGAACTCGTCGGGAATCGGCGGAAGTTGCGCTTCAGTTGATTGTTTGTTCTGTCGACCCACGAACAACCTCGGGACTGGAAAGCAAGTGGGGCCGTAACTAAAGTCCTAGACCAATCCGGTCACTCGTCCGATTCGGACTACCTATTTTGACTTGAAAGATGGTTAGGAGTCTACTCCGATCACAGGAAGGTTGTGCTTCCGAAGCACTGAACGCCTGGAGGGACGGCACTGAAGATGGTCACAGCGAGCACCAAGCGGTCAGTGGCAGTCGGCCCTTCCGCACCCACCAAAATGCGAGCCCAATTTGACGAGCACAGCTATGGCGCGATGATGATGACCGACCGAATCGTCCCAATCAATAAGACGCCTGAGATATTTGAACCCGCGCGAGACCTGCCAAAGGGGTTTCTGGAATTTCTCGCACCTTTGCACGACGCGCTGACCCCGCGCCAGCAAGAGTTAATAGCCCGCCGCGACGCCGCTTTAGCGGCAGCGCATGCGGGCAAGCTGCCGGAGTATTTGCCAAGCTCAACAGCTACGACTGAATCGTGGAGCATCGAATTGCCCTCTTGGTGCGCGGACCAGCGCAACCAGATGACTGGCCCTGCCGACGATGGCGAGCTCGTCGTGAAGATGCTGAACTCCGGAGCGCCGGGCGTGATGCTCGATCTCGAAGATTCCACGGCGAATGATTGGACGCACAACACCAAGGGCATTGAGAACATTCTTGCCGCGCTGTCGGGAAAGCTTACCTATTTCGACCGCAAACGAAACAAAACTGTAGGGATTCGACCGAGCGCGACAGTTATTTTTACCCGGCCGCGCGGATTGCATCTCCATCAGCGCGGAATCCTGCCAGGCGAGTTGATTCCTGCCTCGCTCTTCGATGTGGCCAGGGTTGCGTACCAATTGGATTTCTCCGCGTTGCAGCACCCGTTGTGCATTTACATTCCGAAATCGGAGTCCGCCGAAGAGGCGCTTTGGTGGCGCGATTTATTCCGCATGGTCGCACGTATGAAAGGACTTTCGGCAGACGCCATCAAGTGCATGGCGTTGGTCGAGTCCCACCCGCTGGCTTACCAGATGGAGGAGTTCGCCTGGAATCTGCGCGACCATATTCTCGGGTTGAATCTCGGGCGATGGGATTACATGGCCAGCTTGATCCACTTTAATCTCGAAAATCCAAAGTGGGTCCTTCCGGACCGTAACAAAATTCCACACGACGTGGCGTTCTTTCAAAATTTGCGCGAACTGATCCCTGAAATTTGCCACAAACACGGAATGCTGGCGGTCGGCGGTATGACCGCATTATTCCCGAGCCGCGAAGATGCGGAGTTGAACGCGCGCGCGTTGAAAATTCTCGCAGAGGACAAGAAGAACGAAGCGAATTCGCGGATGGACGGTGCGTGGACCGGCCACCCCGATCAAAACGAAATCGCGGTGTCGCAGTTTCCCCCGCCGAATCAGATCGCAGCTCGCGCGCAGAACGCTAACTCGCATCCGGATTTGCGTCCAGTGCCAGGTAACGTCGGCTCACGCACGGTTGCCGGCACGCGTGCGGCGATCCGAACAGTGATTCGTTATCGCAACGGAGTCCTGAACGGCAAAGGTGCGAGTTTGCTGGACGGCTACATGGAAGACCTTGCGACCGATCGTATCTACCGGCTGATGATCGCACAGCGCATGAAACATCCCGCAAAGGTTGAAATTGTGGATCACCTTGGTGCGGGTGTTCTGCACACGCCGGAGTTAATTCACGTGATGTTTGATGAAGAACTCGACCGTCTCTTGCGCGAAAACACGGGCAAGTTAAAGGATGAAGCAAACGGCGCTGATACCCTTCGCGAAGCGCGAAGAATGAGCGAAGAAATGATTCACCGCGGCGAATTCAATCCCGCGTAATCGCCGCTCGGTGGCTAGGAAATGGCTTACAGAGATTTGCGATTTCTACGAACCGCGTTACGGACTTGAATCAATTTAAGGAGCGATCATGACATCGAACGGAAATGGTAACGGAAGCAAGGCGAACGGGCACGGAACCGTAAATCACAACACGTCCACTTCGGATTGGAACAACAATCCTCGATGGGCGGGCATTACGCGTCCCTATTCGCCGGAAAACGTTCTGCGTTTGCGCGGCTCGGTGCAGATTGAGTACACGCTGGCGAGGCTTGGTGCGGAACGGTTGTGGAATCTGATGCATTCCGAGCCGTACGTTCCGGCGCTGGGCGCAATCACCGGTAACCAGGCGATGGAGATGGTGCAAGCCGGATTGCAGGCGATTTATGGTTCTGGTTGGCAAGTGGCTGCCGATGGCAACACCGCCGGCGATGTTTATCCGGACCAGTCGCTTTATCCCTCGGACTCCGCGCCGAAACTGGTGGCGCGCATCAATCGCGCATTGCAACGCGCGGACCAAATTGAATCCGCGGAAGGGAAGCCGTCGGGCACGAATTGGTTTGCCCCGATTGTAGCGGATGCCGAAGCGGGATTCGGAGGCTCGCTCAATGCCTATGAGTTGATGAAAGCCATGATTGAAGCGGGCGCCGCGGGCGTGCACTTCGAAGATCAGCTTTCTTCCGCAAAAAAATGCGGGCACCTCGGGGGGAAAGTAGTTGTGCCCACGCGTGAATTTATTGAAAAGCTGGTGGCCGCGCGACTGGCCGCGGATGTCTGCGGCGTGCCCACGATTCTGATCGCGCGCACGGACGCGAATTCCGCAGGGCTGTTGATGTCCGACGCGGATAAGCGAGACCATGAATTTATTTACGGCGAACGGACTCCGGAAGGCTTCCTGCAATTCCGCGGCGGCATTGCAGCGGCCATCGCGCGCGGCCTCGCGTATGCTCCTTACGCGGACATGCTGTGGTGCGAGACATCCACGCCGGACATGGCGGAAGCGCAGCAATTCGCCGACGCCATCCACGCGAAGTTCCCGGGCAAGCTTCTGGCGTACAATTGCTCACCGTCGTTTCACTGGAAGAAAAAGCTCGACGACGCAGCGATTGCGAATTTCCAAAAGGAATTGGGAAGGATGGGCTACAAGTTTCAATTCGTTACTCTGGCGGGATTCCACGCATTGAATATGTCCATGTTCCATCTGGCGCGAGGCTATGCGGAGTCCGGCATGAGCGCGTATTCAAAACTGCAGCAGGAGGAGTTTGCAGCGCAGGAACTGGGCTACAAAGCCGTCAAGCACCAGGCGTTCGTGGGTACTGGATACTTCGACGAGATCGCGCGAGTTGTATCCAGCGGGAATTCGTCCACAACGGCGTTGGCAGGCTCCACGGAGACGGCGCAATTCCATGGACAAGAAGACTCAATTACAAGCCCTGCGGTACCGGTGGCCTAGGGCGACTGACTCAGCATTGTATGTGGGTGCAGGAACCAGACTACGGTACGACCGCCTTCACTTCGCTTGAGTACTTACTCTCAACGTTTGACGAACTTACCGTGGTGACCACGTAGTAGTACGTTTTCCCCGATTGCACGTTGCTGTCCACGTAGGAAGTGCCGCTCTGCGGCGAGGACGTTATTCTGGTGTACGGGCCGCCGGATGTAGAGCCGACGTAAACGTCGTATCCAATACCAGAAACCGCACTCCAGGACAACGAAACCGTGTGTCCACTCGCGAGCACGCCGGTTCCGGACAATGCGATAGTAAGCAATGAACTGTTGGAGGTGTTGCTCACCGTGATGCTTCCGGAGTAGGTTCCTGTCGCGGATGCAGCGAACGATGCAGCGATCGTGGTCGTCTCACCCCTCGTTAAAGTCAATCCTGCTGCGCTACCGCTGGCATTGAACCCCGCGCCGGCAACCAGCACCTTCGAAATGGTAATGCTAGAATTTCCGTTATTGGTCAGCGTAATGTTTTGATACTTAATGCTGCCTACACCCACACTTCCAAAATTCAAACTTGTAGCGCTGGCGCCTAATTGCGATTTACTGCTGGATCCCACAGTCAGGGTCGCGGCATTGCTGATTGCGGTGCCCACGCTGTTGTTAATCGTAACGGTAAATTGAGAACCGCTGTCAGAGCTGACTATCGCCGGTGTTGTGTATGTGGACGAGGTCGCTCCGCTTATTGTTGTGCCGTTTTTTTTCCACTGATAGGTCAAAGGCGCGGTGCCCGTGGCCGCCACCGAGAACGTAGCGTACTGACCTGCCGCCAATGTCAGGCTGAGTGGTTGAGTCGTAATTACCGGAGGGGCCGACAGTGCAATGTTGCAAACAGAAATGGTACCGACGGTGCCCAGCAACGCCACGTTGTTCAGGGAAGATACCGTAGACTGCTCGGAACGAAATGCCACATTTGAGCCTAAAGTTATTTGTGTGGAACCAATAATGACGTAAGCGCTGTACGTATGTGTGCTGACGGTTACATCGAAAATAAAATGGTATGTCGCGCCTCCGGAGTAGGAAACGGAGGTCGCCGCGGTGAACCCTGAGCCATTTCTGACATCGATCGTCCCGCCGGAGTTGAATCGCACGGCGGCCGCCAAGGGAGTGAACGCTTGCGCTGCTCCAGAAGAAAGGCCACTGACTTCGTTGACATTCGCAGCCGAAGGTTTCGCGTCGTACGTGACGCGAAACTTTCCCATTGCAGTTTGCGATAACGCCTTGTTCGCCCAACTGCCAGAAGACGACAAACAAGTTTGAGCGCTCGCCGATTTAGTGTTCGCAAATAAAAAGAACGCCGTCACGATAACGACTGCTTTGGCGAGTTTCGAATAAAAGCCGATTACGTTTTTCAATTTTATCTAATCGCCTGCATGGATTTATCGCCTGGCGAACAAGGAAGTGGAGACCCAAGTTCCGGCAGCAACTGAAGGGTAAGGGCAGATGGAAGCTCAAACTACTGTACCCGAGTGCCAATCTTGAACACTATGGCCCCTGCACCAGGACAGGTCTTTCTACAGCCGCGGCGGAGGGTTTCGGCGAACGGTTTTTTGCTGTTTTTGTTGACTCGTGGAGAGTAGTTCAGAAGAGGTGGGGAGGAGAAAAAAGTGCGGCTAACGGGAGTTGGTTTCTACCGTAACGGATTGTTTGCTGCTTACGCGCAAGAGAACCCTGCCGATCTCTTGGCGAATAGCTTGGGCGGTGACTGGCTTTATCACGTAGCCGTCCATTCCGGCCTCAAGGCATCTGCGACGGTCGTCATCAAAGGCGTTCGCGGTGATAGCTACGATAGGGATGTGCCGGTGTGTTTCGTTCTCCTTTAACCTGATTTGCCGAGCGGTTTCGAGGCCATCCATAACCGGCATTTGCATATCCATGGCGATTAAATCGAAGTACTGCTGGGACCACAAGTTGAGGGCGACCGAACCATCGGAGGCGACAACGACGCGGTGTCCCATTTTTTCCAGTATACGGCAGACCAGAAGCTGGTTCACAACGTTATCTTCGGCCAGTAAGATTCGTAGTCCGGACGCAGTGGCGACATTATCGAGTGATGCGCCGGGTAGAACCAGCGGCATTCTCCGTTCTTCTTCCAAAGCCTGCTGTAGGGCGAGGCGACGCAGGGGCCGTAAAATGGTGGAAATTCCCATTCGCTTACATTGATTATCTCGGTCAGGATCGAGCGGTGAAGAAAGCATCAGGATTATGCGGCTTGGGGGGGTCGGCGAAGAGTTAAGGACCGTCGCCAACTCCAGCCCACTCATATCCTGCAAGTCTGCATCGAGTAAGGTGGCAGAGAAGGAAAGGCCTTTTCGTACCTCGCTCTGGTAAATTCCCAACGCCTCTGAGCCACTGGAAGCAAGTATCGGATCAATGCCGCATTGCGGCAGCAGACGGTCCAGGAGTGCGAGGTTCAAGGGATTGTCATCCACGACTAACGCACGGCGGTGTTCCGGCGGGTAGCGATAGCCGGGGTCCAAGGAAGCCCTATTTTTTATGGCTGGAAGTAAAGGAATTTCGAAATGGAATTTACTACCTTTGCCTTCTTCGCTTTCTAGCCAGATTCGCCCATGCATTAATTTTACGAGCCGTTCGGAAATGGACAATCCAAGGCCTGTGCCGCCGTAACGACGGCTGATGGACATGTCCGCCTGCGCGAAGGCATCAAAAATGCTTTGCTGCTTTTCTGGAGAGATACCTACACCTGTATCCGAGATAGTGAAATGGACGACACAGGAATCTTTCGATTGGGTAGCGAGCTCGGCGACAATTTCGACTTGTCCTTCGGTCGTGAACTTCACGGCGTTGCCCAGGAGGTTGATGAGTACCTGCCGCAACCGGGAATGATCACCTCGCACGAGCAAAGGAACACCGTCTACGTTCCATGCCAGTTCAATCCCTTTTTGCCGCGCCAAAGGTCCGAGAAGTTGGAGAGCCTGCTCAATGCAATCTTCAATAGTGAAATCGGAAATTTCCAACTCGAGCTTGCCGGCTTCAATTTTGGAGAGATCGAGAATGTCATTGAGCAGCGAGAGCAGAGACTCGCCGGAGCTCTTTACCATCGTTAGATATTCGCGCTGTTCGGCGGACAGGTCGGTATCCAGAGCTAGCGCCGCCATTCCGAGAATGCCGTTCATGGGCGTGCGCAATTCGTGACTCATGTTGGCAAGAAATTCGCTTTTGGCGCGATTTGCCGCCTCGGCGGCTTCTTTCGATTTCTGTAACGATTCCTCAACTCGTCGGCGCTCCGTGACATCAGCAAACGTAACGACAGCGCCGAGAATCTTCCCGTTTTGCACGAGCGGATGGGACCTCAATTCGACGGCAAAGCTAGTGCCGTCCGAGCGCCACGTGAGCTCATTGACCAGGTGACATTTCTTCGCGTGCAGAAAGGCGTCCGAGAGGGGACATTCACTCCAGGGATAAGACGAGCCATCTCTGCGGGTGTGGTGCATCACGTCATGCATATTGCGTCCCAGCACGGCTTCACGGGAAGCGTAGCCCAGCATCCGCAGCAAGGCCGGATTGCAGAACGTGCAATGCCCCTGAATGTCCGCACCATAAACGCCCTCCCCGACGGATTCGAGCAGCAGGCGTGTGCGCTCCTCCTCGCGCGACAGAGTACTTTCTGTGCGGTTTCTTTCGCTAATCAGGGCGCCCAGGACAAGACCGGTAAGCGAGAGGATGAGCATAAGAAACTGGAGCACGGTAAAATGACCCGGGTCCTCTGGGGTGATGCGAACCAGTACGGCGATGCCGAAATCCAATACGAAGATGCCGGCTGTGACCCCAGGCAAACCCCGGCGCACGGCGATCCAGATGACCGGCAAGAAAAAAAGATAAAACATTTCATGTTTGTAGGAAGAGTTGCGGCCTAACGCGATCCAAAGCGATCCCACAATGGCCATAACGAAAGCCGCTGATTCGAGGAGCCGAGCCGGTCCGTGAGTTTCATGGCGGTCCGTACCGAAATAGTCTGCGTCCAGACTCTCCTCGGTATCCTTCAACCCCACAAAACGACGTAAGCCCGGCATCACAAAGATCAAACAAACAGGTGTTAGACAAGCAATGGCGACGGCGTCACCGACCCACCAGTTGAACGCGGCCTGCCAATACTCCCCCCACGGAATGGTTCTATCAAGCGCCAGCATGAAGGTGCAAGTAAACGCCACGAAGAAGGAGAACGGCAGCGCAATCAACAGCAGCCGCATGACATCGCTTATCGAGCTAAGGCGCCAGTTTATTTTCATGAAGCGGCGCAGCACCACCGCGCCGGATGCGTAGCTGCCGATGATGAGAGCATTTGCGGGCAGAAAACCGTAAGAGAGAAACGGCTGGTGATAGTTCAGTTTTGCCGCGACAAGCGCGCCTAGGAAAAGCGCGGGCGCGTATTCTGCGCCCATTGCAACGAAAATTGCCAGGGCCACCCCCACCGGCGGATACCATGCGCTTACGCCGGGCCACATCTGAAAGTAGATGGACGACCAATCAAGCAAAACGTATACGACGGCAAGAAGAAACCCGGTCATAAATCTGCGCAATGCGAAAATCCGCTCGGAATCCGGGCGACGCTTCATCGCAATGAATGTGGCTTCTCTTTTGGGGATGGATGATACGAGCTTCATTGGGATCAATTCTCGAATCGGAACAATTTCAGACGGAACCGTCCCGATTTGAAAAGATAGCTTCGGGACGAGTCGTTGTAATCACACGTTGACTTTCGCTTAAACCCTGCCGCATGCGATGAAAACCGTCTGGAAACGGCATCTGGGAGCAGCTCTGAGCACACGGATTCGAGCAAGGCAGACTACCTCAATTTATCATCAGCGTCTGAATTGCCAAATCAGGGGAGAACCGCAGGTCATTAAAAGATTCAAATCTCCGAGAAATATCGCCTTAACACCGTAAAGGATCTGTTAGCCATCAACTCGCGGTGTTGGCATAAGAAATGACAAGAATGGACAGCAGGTAAAAGAGAAACATCCCTCCTAGAAAAATGTAGGCCTTGCGATTCGCGCCCCGGAATTCCTTCCAAGCTAGAACTCCCCAAAGGGCCGCAACCATGGGAGCCGATTGGCCTATCGCATAAGAAATGGCGACGCCTGTGAAATTCGCGGCCACCAGGTTGAAAACCGTACCGATCCCCCAAATCACGCCCCCCAGCAGGCCCAGTAAATGACCCGAACTGGGGCCGCGAAAAAGCTCCGAAAAGTTTACTGGCTGTCCGACCAGCGGTTTCTTCATAAAATAAATATTCCACACGAGGCACGAGAGCAAAGCCCCAAGGGTAAGAAATACGGCCACGCTATACGGCCCCAGCGTGTTCCCATGGGTCATAGAACGAGTAACGAACGGCGCCCAGATACCCATCAAGACTCCGGAAACGATGCACGTGACGATATTTTTTGTTGTGATGGCGCGATTGGCGGTTGGGAGGCTGCCGTAGGCTTTGCCGTCGAGTATCACCGCGACCACCGCGCATAGCACTCCCGCAGCAAGCAGCCCGGCGTGGCCTTTCGGCTGAAGGATGTAGCTGGACACGACGCCAACCACCAGCGCTATACCGATTGACACTGGAAATGCTATTGCCAGCCCTGCCATATCAATGCCCGCGACCAAAAGAAGGTTCGCAAGATTGAATATAACCCCGGCGATCATGGTGGAAGCAATGTTGGAATTATCCGCGGCGCGAACATTGTTGAGGAAGCTGGAGGGGTCGTTTGTGGTGCTGCCTATAGTGAATGCGAGGATCAGCGAGATCAGAAATATACCGACAGCGTAGTCCCAGTAAAAAAGCTCAAAACGATAATTTTTGACGCCTTTGTAGGTATTTGCCCAGGAACCCCAGCAAATAGCGCTGGCGATCATCATGAGCAAGGCGATCGCAAAAGTGTGGGGCACAAACATCTTTTAGAACCTCCCTTGGCTACCACGGGACACGTTGGCACGATTTTCGAACCCTATGAGTTAAAACGCCGATTCTTCCGGTTTGCGCTGGGCCTTAATAAGCGCCATTACTTCCTCGCGGCGGCCCATTGAACGCGCACCCACTTTGGTGCAGCAGATTGCCGCGCAAGCATTGGCGAAAAGACCGACACGCGCGAAATCCCATCCTTGGAGTAAGCCGAAAGACAAACCGCCCATGAATGCGTCGCCTGCGCCGGTGGAGTCTACGACTACTACCTTAAAAGGAGACACGCGCACCATTTGGTTGCCGCTAGCAATGAGACAGCCGTCTGCACCCATGGTGAGCGCGACAACTTTTGGACCGAGCGCCAAAAGTTTGGCCGCCATTTTCTCGTAATCGCTCTCACCGGTAATCTCTTTCGCGGCAGCTTTGCATGGTTTCAGCACGTCGACGAGTTGCATGGCGGCGATGAGATCTTGCTCGCTGCCCAATTTGGCTTGAGCGAAGTAACTCGGCGCCACGTCCAGATCGAAAATCACGCGCACCCCTGCATCGCGGGCGATCTGCATGCCTTCCTTCACGGGAGGTAACGACAATTGCGAGGCTTCGGTATGAAAGTGTTTGGCTCTCTTGATGTGCGAAGAAAATAGCGTGCGCACCTGCTCCGCGGAGAGTTTGCCATTCACGTTGGGGAACATGTAGATGCAACGTTCGCCTTGCGCATCCACCGGAATCCAGACAAAGGTGGATTGTTCCCCCTTGATGGTCTCGATGCCGGAAAGATCCAGGCCATCATCGACGAAGGCCTGAACAATCAATCGGCCGCTGTCGTCATCGCCGATTAGTCCCAGCCATCCCGCCGAAACACCGAGGCGGCCAACCTGCGTAAGATTGTTGCCGGTTACACCGCCGGCATGAATCTCCATGCGATCGGCGTTTATTTTTTCTTCCGGGCCCAGTAAGCGTGGAACCTGTCTCTTATACACATC
>CAXMLS010000746.1:0-11874 GCA_964194235.1 uncultured bacterium
GTAAGACTCTTGCCCAAAAAGCGCGCCAGCTACTTCGCGGCGTCGTAGCGCCTTGGACGCGGCGGAATTTGCGAAATATCCACTGGCTCGTACGTCAGGCGGATTTCGCCATTCACAAATTTAGCGCGCGTGGTTTTCAGCCAGTTAGCGTCATCACGCTCGGGAAAATCAGGCTTAAAGTGCGCGCCACGCGATTCATTGCGTTGCAAAGCGCTCAGTGTAACTACGCGCGCGAGCAGAAGCATATTTTCGAGCTCACGGGCGAAATTCAGCGTCTGGTTGGACCATTTCGTGCGGTCGCTGAGATTTATTTTCCGGTAGCGCGCCTGCAAATCACGAATCTTGGAATCCGCCAATTCCAGGTTCTTGTTGATACGCGTAACGGTCACGTGCTCCGTCATGATGTCGCCAAGTTCGCGCCAGATGGTGATGGGATTTTCCGTGCCTTGATTGGAAATGAGCGCCTGGTTTTTCTCTTGTTGTCGTTTTTTCTCGTTGTCAAAAACGGTGGAGGAGACAGCCTCCGCGCTGTTTTGCAGATTGGCAGCGTACTTCACCGCGGCGGGACCGGCCAGCCCGCCCCCGAAAATGCATGAGACCAGCGAATTGGCACCCAGGCGGTTGGCGCCGTGATATTGGTATTCGCATTCGCCGGCGGCGTAAATGCCAGGAACGCTGGTCGATTGGTCCTGCCCGTTAATCCAGATGCCGCCCATGGTGTAGTGCATTGCTGGAAAAACCTGCATCGGTTCTTCGCGCGGGTCGACGCCAAGAAACTTTTCGTAAATTTCGAGAATGCCTTCGAGCTTGCGGTCGAGAGTTTCCCGCGGAATGTGCGTAACGTCCAGATAGACGGCCGCTTTCCCGCCAAGCCCGAGATGTTCCTGATACACGATGCGGTGAATGGCGCGCGTGGCGATATCGCGCGGAACGAGATTGCCGTACTTGGGATACCACTCTTCCAGAAAATAAAAGCGCTCGGCTTCCGGAATGGTGCGCGGAGCGCGCGTATCGCTGGGATTTTTCGGCACCCAGACGCGGCCACCTTCGCCGCGCGCCGATTCGCTCATCAAGCGCAGCTTGTCTTCGCCGGGAATGGCCGTCGGATGGACCTGGATGAATTCACCGTTGGCGTAGTCCACGCCTTGCTGGAAGAGCGCGGATTGCGCGGAGCCAGTGCACACAACGGAATTTGTGGAGCGTCCGAAGATCGCGCCAATGCCACCAGTTGCAAAAATTACCGCGTCGGCGGGATGCGTGGTGACTTCCATGGTGCGCAAATCCATGGCGCAAATGCCGCGGCAAACGCCGGATTCGTCGATCACCGCGGAGAGAAACGTGGAGCCTTCGAATTTTTTTACTTTGCCTTCGGATTCGTGGCGGCGGACTTGCTCATCGAGCGCATAGAGAAGTTGCTGGCCGGTGGTCGCGCCGGCAAAAGCGGTGCGGTGATACAGCGTGCCGCCGAAACGGCGATAGTCGAGAAGTCCTTCGGGCGTGCGATTAAACATCACACCCATGCGATCGAGAAGATCGATGATGCCGGGCGCGGCTTCGCACATGCGTTTAACCAGCGGCTGATTGGCGAGGAAATCGCCGCCGTAAATGGTGTCGTCAAAATGCTTCGCCGTGGTGTCGCCTTCGCCCTTTTGGTTTTTCGCAGCGTTGATGCCGCCCTGGGCGCAAACGGAATGCGACCGCTTCACCGGCACGATCGAAAACAGATCGACCGGCACTCCGGATTCCGCGACGCGGATGGTGGCCATCAACCCGGCGAGGCCGCCGCCGACTACGATGATTTTAGGCTGTCTCATTTGGGCAAGTACGACGCGAACGGATGCCAGTCCAGACGAAAACTGAGAATGATCAAAACTCCGACGACGCTGAATACGACGCCGATCAGTACGCCGAATTGCCCGGCGGCGCGTTGTGCGCGCGCGGTGGCGGCGAGTCCCCATTTACAAAGAAAATTCCAGATTCCGACGCCCAGATGAAATGAGGAAGCGAGAACTCCGACCACAAAAAATGCCAGATACCATGGATTACGCAAATCGTGCGCCACCGTGGCGTAAGTGGAGCGTCCGTGCGTGACCCAGCGCTCGGTGTATAAGTGCCAGCCGATATAGGCGAACGCGACGAGCCCCGTCCATCGCTGGAAGGTGTAAAGCCAATTGCGCACCCACGGATATTGCGAGACGTTCGATTTCCCGCGCAGCCAGATGTATACGCCGTAACCGCCGTGAAACAGCAGCGGCAGAAAAATAAAACCCCACTCCACGAACAGGCGGTATGGAATGGTTTGCAGATCTTCGGAAGTTTGATTATATTTCTGCGCGCTCACCAGAGCGGCGCTGTTGGACCAAAAATGTTCGGCGAGAAATGCCCCGACAGGAAGAATGCCTGTAAAAGAATGAAGTTTGCGGAGAAGGTAGCCTGAAGTTGCCTTGGTGGCCGTCGCGGACATGCCCTCTCCGCCGCGAAAGTCCCTTCCGAAGTCGCAAACATTGAAGGGCGCTGAGAAATCGCGGCAAAATCAGTATATGGAGTTGCCGGAAACGTTGCAAGTTGACGCGTCAGCAACGTTCAAAGTACGTTTGTATCGCGAAATTGCAGAATATTTTTTCGTGCACGCCAGAAAGGCCCTTGTACAATTTATAGTGCCGGTAGGATTCGCGCAGGACGCCACTGTGCCGCTCTCACTCCTCCCTGGAATTCTCAAATGAGCCTACGTTCAAATCTCGTGATCGAACTGGAGCGCCTTGCGAGTGCGCTGACCGACGACGCGTCGGAAACCACGAAACTCTCGCTGCAGTCCGTTGCCGAACGCATCGCCAAGACGCTGGGCGTGCGCAACGATGAAGTGGCCATTATGGGATTGTCCACCAAGTGGAAGCATTTATATTTTTTGGCTCCCGAAGGATTGAAAAACGTGGGCTTCATACCGTTATCGAGTAATTCCGCGCTAGCGGCGCGTACGGCGAAAGAAAGTCGCCCGGAGATCGATAACAAATTCGCGGTGGCGCGCCACGCCAGCGTTTTTGAAAGCGTGAAAGTCGGCGAGGAAACAACCCAGGCCATCCAGAAAATTATCAGCGCGCCGATTCTTTTTGAAGGCAAAGTCGTGGGGATCATTCAGATCAGCCGTAAAGCTCCAAACGCCGCGGCGGCCGGTCCGGATTTTACTCCGGCTGACTTGGGACAAGTTTTGGCGCTCTGCAAACCGCTCGGAAAATTGCTGCGGCACGTCGCGGGCGCGACAGAATAAAACGTGCTAGACAATTTTGATTCGTGTTCCTCCGCAATCTGCGCTGGAGTGCTGAAATTGCGTTGACACTGCGATACCTTCTTGTTACTTTTCCACAGCGGAAAAATTTTTCTGTTAACTCACTTACGGAGGCACGGCCAGCCGGCACATGGCATTTGTCGCTAAAAAGATTTTCCTCACCAAAGGCGTCGGGAAACATCGCGAAAGGCTTTCTAGTTTTGAGTTGGCCTTGCGTAACGCAGGAATCGCGGCGTGCAACATCGTTCGTGTCTCATCAATTTTTCCTCCTAACTGCAAACTCATCTCGCGCAGCGAAGGGCTGAAGCACATAAAGCTTGGGCAAGTGGCTTTTACTGTGATCAGCGAAAATTCCACCAAGGAAGCGCACCGCCTGATCGCCGCGAGCATTGGATTGGCGCTGCCCAGCGATAAATCCATGTACGGATATTTGTCGGAACATCATTCTTTCGGGGAAACCGAAGAAGTGGCTGGCGAGTATGCGGAAGAACTGGCGGCGGAGATGCTGGCCACGACTCTGAACGTGGAATTCGATCCGGATCTTTCCTTCGACGAGAAAAAAGAGGTCTACCGCATTTCGAACAAGATCGTTCGCACGATGAACGTCACGCAATCCGCGGTGGGTGATAAACGCGGCGTGTGGACCACGGTTCTGGGCGCGGCCATTCTGATTGGCGAAGACGATTAAACGTCTTCACTTTCCAAAACTTTCCTACAAATTCAAAATCAGGGATTCGCGGCAGGAACGCTGAGGGCGTTTCTGCGTGACCTGCTTCCAACCGCACATTTTAAAATTGATTTATCGTTGCCTGATAGCTGAGTGCGCTTATTTGCCTTTGAAATAACCGACGCGGTCTAGAACCGCTCCCACGATAAGCGGCAAAGCCACGGTGGCGTCATCAAAAACTTCCGCAAAAAGACCGCCTTCGTGCGGCGGAACGAATTTCCCCCAAGAAACCGCTTCGGTGTAGGTGCTGCCGCTGAGCCCGCCCCAGTGAACCGGCTCCGGGCAAACGCGCACGCCGTAGTTGTACCGCTTCAGCGGAAGTTTTTTGTAGCCGCGGCGCGCCAGCAACTCCGCATACACGCCAAATTGTTGTGTCCAGTTGCGCGGCACGCCGCCGCCGATAGTGAAAATGCCCATGCGATCCGTCGCTAACATGATGTCCGCAAATTTCTCGAAGTCTTCGAAGGGGTCGAAGCGCAGCAGCGGGCGTTTTTTGTTCTGACGCGCGATTTTGTGGAGAGCAAAATCGATGCCGAGTTCGGAATCAGTAAACGCCGGAACAAAAACCGGAACATTGTACTCGAAAGCAGACTTCAGGATTCCCCGCCCTGGCATCGTTTTGTGCAGGTACTCGCCGATGCGGCGATGCACTTTCCAGCTGCACACAATTTCCTCGTCATCCCACTCGGTCAGGATGCGGTCCATCACTTTTTCAACGTGATCGAGATTCGTTTCCGGCTCGAGTGAATCGTATACGCGGTTGTAGCCCGCTTGAAAAAGCTGCTCATCGTCCATTTTATCGTCGTAGCGAAAATGCGAAAGCCCGGTAGCTTCGACCAGGCCGTGGGCCATCAGCGCACCGGTGGAGACGACTGCTTTTACGATGCCGGATTCAATCAGGTCGCAAAAAATAAGCCCCATTTTCCCGACGGTGAGCGCGCCGGAGAGGGTCATGACCACAAAGCACTTTTTATCCCGCGCCATCGCTTCCAAAACATCCGCGGCATCGCCAATCTGGCGCCCGGTGAACGCGGTGTTGCCCATGGCACGAACCAATTCGTCGATAGTTCGGCATTTCGACAGGTCCAGCGGGAAAATTGGCCGCAACTTATCTTTCACCGGATCATGCAGCACCCGGCCGGTTGCGGTTTTCTTTTGCTGCTTCGCCATTGCGTCTCCTCGATTGAAATGCAACACGACTGTACAGAACGACGGCCTGCGATCGCAACGCGCGATTCATTCCCGCGAGCGCATTGAACTTAGGGGAGATTGATAGTACAAACGCGGCGAGAAAGGAAGAACAAAACGCCGGACCAGCGCGTGAGCACGGGCGTGTTAAAATAAATTCATGGCGGATAAATTTACCATCGGATTGGTGCAGATGAAATGCACGAAGGATGCGGAAGAAAATCTTACGCATGCTATCGAACGAATCCGCGAAGCGGCGGCGCGCGGCGCGCAGATCATCTCATTGCACGAACTGTTCCGCAGCGAATATTTTTGCCGCAAGGAAGACGCGGAATTATTCAACCTGGCAGAAGCGGTGCCGGGTCCGGCCACGGACAAATTGTCGCTTATCGCCAAGGAATGCCGGGTGGCGCTGGTGGTTTCGCTATTCGAACGGCGCGCGGCGGGAATTTATCACAATACCTGCGCGGTGCTGGATGCGGACGGAAGTTTTCTGGGGAAATACCGGAAAATGCATATCCCCGATGATCCACTGTATTACGAAAAATTTTATTTCACTCCCGGGGATCTGGGATTCCCTAATTTCGATACGAAATACGCGCGCATCGGCGTGCAGATTTGCTGGGACCAATGGTATCCGGAAGGCTCGCGCGTTACCGCGTTGAGCGGCGCGCAGGTGATTTTTTATCCCACCAGCATCGGCTGGCATCCACATGAGAAGGCGCAATTTGGCGCCGCGCAACTGGATGCCTGGAAAACCATTCAACGCAGCCACGCGATTGCGAACGGCGTTTACGCCGCGGTGGTGAACCGCGTGGGATTTGAAGGCGGAACGGCAAGTGGTGACGCTGGTCTGGAGTTTTGGGGGAATTCTTTCGTCGCCGATCCGTTTGGTGAAGTAATTTCGCAAGCCGCGGCCGACCGTGAAGAAATTCTGGTCGTCGAATGCGATCCGGCGAAGAGCGAAGATACGCGCCGCAACTGGCCGTTTCTGCGAGACCGCCGCATTGACGCGTATCAGCCGATTCTGAATCGCTGGCTTGCGGAATAATGGTCCACTCCTCAACGCGACGTTCCACGGCGCAACGTTCCTTATCGCAACAATCACCGGCGCCAAACGATCTTTCCTACCGCATGCCTGCCGAGTGGGAACCGCATGAGGCCACATGGCTGGGTTGGCCTCATGAATTGACGGATTGGCCAGGGAAATTCGCACCCATTCCCTGGGCCTTCGCGGAAATTGTTCGGCTGCTCTCAACGGTCGAGCGTGTTTATCTTCTGGTTGAAAGTCGTGGAGCTGAATCGCGTGTACGAAATATCCTGCAGCAGTCGGGTGCGAATCTTAAAGCCGTCGATTTCTTACGGGTGCCGACAGATCGCGGGTGGATGCGCGATTCCGGCCCAATCTGCGTTAACAATCCCGCAGGCGATGTTGCGTACAATCATTTCGCGTTCAACGGATGGGCGAAATATTCCAATCACAAAAAAGATGCGATGGCGGTCACCAAAGCGAATCGCCAATTAAAACATCGCGTGTGGCAACCGGTTCATAAAGGACGCCGCGTGGTGCTGGAAGGCGGAAGCATCGATGTAAACGGTAAAGGAACGCTGCTGACCACCCAGGAATGTTTACTCAGCACGACGCAGGAACGCAATCCGGGATTCGCGCGCCAAGATTACGAGGAGATTTTTCATAACTACCTGGGAGTTCGCAACGTCCTCTGGCTGAATAAAGGCATTGCCGGGGACGACACGCACGGACACGTAGACGATCTGGCGCGTTTCGTAAATCCGACGACGATTGTGACGGTTGTCGAGGACGACCGTACGGATGCGAATTACACGCCGCTGCAGGAAAATCTACGCTTGCTGAAACAAATGTCGGATCAGGACGGACAGGCCTTGCGAATCGAAATACTTCCGATGCCCAAGGCGATATATTTTGATGGACAGCGCCTGCCGGCAAGCTACGCAAACTTTTACATCGCCAATCGCTTGGTAATCGTGCCTACGTTCAACGATCCCAACGATCGCGTGGCGTTGAACAAGCTCTCAGATCTTTTCCCGGACCGTGAAGTTGTGGGCATCGCGTGCCGTGACCTGGTTCTGGGACTCGGAACTCTGCACTGCATGACGCAACAACAACCCTCCTCGCGCAGAAGTGCCCGAAGCTGAAGTAGCCATCAAATTACGTGGCCGCCGACTAGGTCGTGATTGAGACTCCGTTAAGTTGGAACCGAATAACTCTATTTTGATAGACTAAGCATCAACGTAAACGAGTTGTTTCACGATTTCGCAAACGGAGGCGCAATGCTTGCGACAGCGGTAGTTGCATTTTTCCAAACGAGGGTCGCAGAAGTGGATTATCAACGCGGCATCATTGCGTGGCTGCTGATTGGATTAATCGCGGGATGGCTGGCCGGCAAAATTTCACGCGGCGCGGGATATGGTTGTATTACGGATATCGTGCTGGGCCTGGTGGGCTCGCTCCTCGGCGGTTGGATATTGACGCGTCTTGGAATTCTGGGCGGCGGATTTATCACTTCACTTGCCGCGGCGACACTTGGCGCGGTAATCCTGGTCTCGATCGTTCACCTTATCGCCGGAAAGCGCTAGGCCGGCGCAACGCCAGCGCATCCAGCAACGCGCGGCGCTACTTGAGTACCAGCAAAAGTACCTGGCCGAGTACTGAGTCAACATTGGGATCACGCAGTCTCCCCCACTGGTGGCCTTCTATATTCGATGTTTTGGCGCCTTACGAGCCCCCGGCGGGCGTTGATCGGGTCTTTACCGCACTATGATAGGATTCACAAACGCGTCTCGGAGATGACGCTTCATTGAACAAGAGTTTGCAATCCCTCACGGCAATCCCCCTCGGTGGTCTCGGCGAATTTGGCATGAACATGATGGCCCTGCGATTTGGCGACGATATTCTCGTCATCGACGCAGGCATGATGTTCCCGGAGTCGGAGTTGCTGGGCGTCGATCTGGTAATTCCGGACATTACCTATCTGAAACAAAATCGCGCGCACGTACGCGCCATTGTGCTGACGCACGGCCACGAGGATCACATCGGCGCATTGCCGTACATTCTGCGCGACCTGAATGTCCCGGTGTACGGAACGCGGTTTGCCCTGGCGCTGGTGAAAAAACGGCTCGAAGAAGCTGGCTTGCTGCAATCGACCACGCTGCGAGAGGTCATTTCCGGGAGAACGGTCGAAATCGGGCCGTTTGAAGTTGAGTTTATTTCCGTCACGCACAGCACCATCGATTGCGTGGCGCTTGCGGTGCGCACGCCGGCCGGGGTCATCATTCACACCGGCGATTTTAAAATCGATCAAACACCGGTGGGCGGCGCGCCATTTGATCTGCATGCCTTCGCGCGTTACGGCAACGAAGGCGTGCTGGCGTTGTTCAGCGATTCAACAAACGTGGAGCGACCGGGATTCACGCCGTCGGAGCGCGCCATCGTGCCGCGCATCGAAGAGCTTTGCCGCTCCGCGCCGCGCAGGGTAATTTTGTCGTGCTTTGCGTCCTCCATTCATCGGATTCAACAGATTATTGATATTGCTTCTCGCGTCGGCCGCAAAGTGGCGTTCGTGGGCCGGAGCATGGTTGATAACGTAGAGATCGCGCACTCACTGGAATGCTTGCGTATTCCGGATGGCATGGTCGTGCGGCCGCAGGATATTCGCGGCTTCGATCCCAAGAAAATCGTCATCCTGGCAAGCGGCAGCCAAGCCGAGCCGATGTCGTCTCTTTCGCGCATCGCCGTGGACAATCACCGGTTCGTCTCCGTGGATGAAAATGACAGCGTGATTCTTTCCGCGCGCATCATTCCCGGCAACGAAAAAGCGATTTTCCGCATGTTGGATCACATGTTCCGCCGGCGCGCGCTGGTGTATTACGACAATTCCGCGGGGACCATTCACGTTTCCGGGCACGCCAGCCAGGAAGAACAAAAACTTCTGCTGCAACTGGTGAAGCCGAAATATTTTATTCCCGTGCACGGAGAATATCGCCACCTGTTCAGGCATGCGGCGCTGGCCCATCAACTTGGTTGCGTGTCCGGCGAAATTTTACTGCTCGAAGACGGCAAGACCATCGAGTTCACGGAAGAGGGCGCATTTCGCCGCGAACCGGTGACTGCAGGACGCGTCTGCGTGGATTCCGGCTCGCTCGAAGAAATCGAAGAAGTAGTGATACGCGACCGCAAGCATCTTTCGGAAGACGGCGTTGTTGTCTCCATCATCGCCATCGACAAGCACACCGGCAAAATGGAATCGCATCCGGAAATCGTCACGCGCGGCTTGATGAGCGACAACGGCCAGGAACTGATTGCCGGCGCGCGCGCCGTGATCATGAACACCGTGGAGCAGTCTAACGCGGAAGAAAAATCCGACTGGGGCGTTATTAAAGAGAAAATTCGCGTCGACCTGAAGCGCTATATCAACAAGCACACGTCGAAGCGGCCGCTTATCCTGCCGGTCATCCTGGAAGTCTAGCGCGGTCGTTTTTTCATGAGTGATTCGAGCCCTACATCACAAAGAACTGTGACCGGTGGAAGCGCGCCGGGTGCGCCGCCCGTTACTCCCTCCTCGAGATTCGGACAGGCAGCCTTCATATTTATTTTCATCACCGTGCTGCTGGACTTTCTGGCCTTCGGCATCATCGCTCCCGTCCTGCCGAACTTGATCATTCAGTTTGAAAGCGGCAACATCGCCCGGGCCGCAAGCATTACCGGTTACTTCGCGTTTGCATGGGCCACCATGCAATTTATTTTTTCTCCCGTGCTGGGCGCGTGGTCCGATCGCTTCGGGCGCCGGCCGATTATCCTGATTTCGTGCGCCGGTCTGGGTTTCGATTATATTTTGATGGCGCTGGCGCCCACGCTCGGCTGGTTGTTTGTAGGCCGCCTGATTTCCGGAATCACCACCGCAAACATTTCGACGGCGTTCGCCTACGTAACGGACGTGACAGCGCCCGAACGTCGAGCCAAACAGTTTGGGATGGTCAGCGCGGCATTCGGGCTGGGATTTATCATTGGTCCGGCGGTCGGTGGCTTGCTCGGAAATGTTCACTTGCGGCTTCCCTTCTGGATTGCCGCGGGACTCAGCCTCACCAACGCGCTGTACGGATTTTTTATTTTGCCGGAGTCGTTGCCCAAGGAGCGCCGCTCCAAGAGCGCGTGGCACATGGCCAATCCACTCGGCTCGTTGAATGTTTTGCGTTCTCATCCGGAACTTGGCGGACTGGCCATCGTCACGGCGCTTTATTATTTGGCGCACCAGGCGCTGCCAGGTATTTTTGTACTCTACGCAGATTATCGCTACGGCTGGAGCGAACGGACCATTGGCTTGTCGCTGGCTGCGGTGGGCGTGTGCGTCAGCCTGGCGTCCGGATTTCTTGTTGGGCCTTTTGTAAAACGGTTTGGCGAGCGGCGCAGCCTTCTTGCCGGGCTGATCTTCGGTTTCCTGGCCTTCTTCGGATTCGCTCTGGCATCGAAGGGCTGGATGATGTTTGCTTCCATTCCGCTCATCGCGCTGTGGGGAATCGCCGGGCCGGCCATGCAATCGCTGATGTCGCAGAGGGTGGATCCGACGTCTCAAGGCAAACTGCAAGGAGCCATCAACAGCCTGCGCTCGGTCACTGGAATGATTGGACCGCTCCTTTTCACGCAGGTATTCGCGATGGCCATCGCACCGCACGTAAAGGTGCATATACCGGGCGCTCCGTACTTCGTAGCCGCCCTGCTGATGCTCGCCAGTTTCACGGTGGCGTACGCGGTGGCGCGTCCTGCCGTGAAGGTTCGGGCGCAGGCGATCTCGACGGATCTGGCTTGAAGCCACCCGTAAAAGCGGCATCGGCTCTCCGCTCCGATTTCGAAAAAGGAAACCTTCAGGAACGATGTCATCCGTGCGATTGCGGAGGGATGCTAGTATTTTTTGGTACGCCTAGAGCGCCGAAACAATCGGATGGCAATGAACAGCCCACGATTCAGCGTCATCATCACTAGTCACAATCAGCGCGGGTACATAACCGACGCGGTGAATTCGGCGTTGACACAGGGCTGCGCGGATAAAGAGATTATCGTCGTGGACGATGCGTCGAGCGATGGCTCGCCTGCGACCCTGAAGAAGTACGGCGACAAGATTCGCCTGGCTGCTTTTCAGACCAACCAGGGCGCCAATACCGCGCGAAACTTGGGCGTCGCGATGGCCAAGGGAGAGTATTTTGTTTTCCTCGATGGCGACGATGTTTTGCTGCCGTGGGCCCTGGATGTTTACAACCGCATTGTCGATGCGCGGAAGCCAAAAATTATTCTGAGCTCCATGAACTGGTTCGAAGGCCCGTTGCCGGAAGTAAAGCAGGAAGAAACGCCCCACCGGCTTGAATTCGCCGAATATAAATATCTCTTCAAGAGGGACCGGCGGTATCAGGCAGGCGGAAGTGCCATTATCGTGGAGAGACAGACGTTTCAGAGTACGGGAGGCTGGACGGACGGTTTCTTTCCGCTGGACGATGTCGACTTACTGATGAAGCTCGGATATTCGGGGCCGACGGTACAAGTTCTTTCTCCATTCACAATTAGATACCGCATTCACTCCAGTAACACGCGGCACCAGGTGCCTAAGATGATCGGAGCCTTATATAAGGTCTGTCTCTTATACACATC
>CAXMLS010000747.1:0-2509 GCA_964194235.1 uncultured bacterium
CCCGCCGCACCCGCAATATTTTTCTTTCGGGTCGAGAGTCACGGTGCTGTGCCCGCCCTCCCAGACGCCTTCCGTCCACGGGTAGCGGCCAAATCCCACTCCATCGCCGATGGTCCAGACGCGAATCAACTTGTTCAGTTGCCCTCTGGTCGCTGCAATGCCAGCGGCGTTCGCGTCCGCATCGTTGAATATCCGGATCGGCACTGCAAGGTTGCTGGTCTTAAGAGTCAAGGTCAGCGCGCCTCGTAAATCAAAACCCTTCATCTGCTGGAGATTCGGCGAATCCTCCAGAATGCCCTCGCGAACAATTCCCGGAACTCCCACGCCAATTGCGCTTACAGGCGCGGCGTTGGAAGAAGCTGCCGCAAGAACGCTTTCAATCTGCCGCTTGATGCAATCGGCAACGCCAGCCGCGGGCATGCTCTGCAGATCCGATTGCTCCCCCTTCTCGGGATACACGCGAATGGCTCCGACGATGCGATCGTCCTCGACCAGTCCAACGGCGATATGCTCCATGACCAGAACGCCGAGCGTTTTACTCATTGCTTCCTATCGACGACAATTTTCCGTCTCGTACAGCGACTCTCTAAACGCGTGTCAATTTATTCAGTCCATTAAATGCCGCCGCTTTGTAACATTCCGCGAGGGTCGGGTAATTAAAAACGGTGTCCACGAAATATTCCACCGTGCCATTCAAGGCAAGCACCGCCTGCCCGATATGCAGCAGTTCCGACGCACCTTCGCCGATGATGTGAATACCGAGAAGGTGCTTGGTTTCCGGATCGAACAGCAATTTCAGTCTCCCGGTAGTGTCGCCACGAATCTGACCGCGCGCAATCTCTCGAAAGTACGCAATACCGGCTTCATAAGCGATGCCCGCTTCCGTCAATTGCTCTTCGGTCTTGCCGATAAAAGAAATTTCCGGAATGGTGTAAATGCCATACGGATAGTGAGCGCGATCCGAATGCACCGGCAGGCCAAACGCTTTCGATGCGGCGATGCGGCCTTGCTCCATGGAAACGGAAGCAAGACTCGGGAAACCGATTACATCACCCACGGCAAAAACGTGTTTCTGCGTCGTACGGTAATCTTCGTCAACGATAATGCGCCCGCGGGCATCGGACTCCAATCCGGCTGCGGCCAGATTCAGTTCGTCGACGTTTCCCTGGCGCCCAACAGCGTACAGAAGAGCGTCGCCGGAGACTTTCTTCTTGCTCTTGAGGTTGGCGACCACGCCGTTGTCCGCAATTTCCTCCACGCTTTCCACTTCTTCATTCAAGCGCAACGTCACTCGGCGATCGCGCAGGTGGTAGCACAACGCTTCCACCATTTCCGTGTCGGCAAACTCCAGCAAGCGTGGCCGTTTTTCAATCAGCGTGACGCGCACTCCCAGGGTTGCGAACATGCAGGTATATTCAACGCCGATCACGCCGCCACCCACCACGATCAACGTTTTTGGAATTTCCGGCATTTGTAAAATCTGATCGCTGTTAATGACCGTGGTGTTATTGAAGGGCACCAGCGGCGATACCGCAGGCTTGGTGCCGGTGGCAATGACGATGGCCTTGGCTTCGCAGTCCGCCTGTCCACGCGAGCTGGTGATACGCATGTGAAACGGATCCAGGAAACTTGCCACGCCCGTCATGACCTCAATGCCATTGCGGGACAACTGCGCGCGCGTCAAATCGATTTCCGTTTTGATGACATGCTGCGCCCGGAAGCACAGGTCAGACATGGTGATCTGCTCTTTAACGCGGTAGTTCACGCCGTAGAGGCTTTGGTACAGAAATCCAGAGAGGTGGAGAACGGCTTCCCGAATGGTTTTGCTGGGGATGGTGCCGGTGTTGATCGCGGTGCCGCCGATTACTTCCAGTTTTTCGACCAGTACAACGTGCTTGCCATACTTCGCGGCTTGAATAGCGGCGCGCTGGCCCGCAGGACCGGAGCCCACCACGATAAGGTCAAACTTTTCCATGTCCCGTGATTGCCCTCAAACAACCGACCGCCAATGCCTGCCGCAATCAAAACAAACCGGGTGCAGTATACACCGGGCCTAGCAGGCAATCATTAACCGGCAGGGGTAAGTGGGAAGCGCCTGAACTTGTACCCCACCTAGCCCGCCTGAATTTTCAACTTCTGGCGCGAGATTACCTCACCCGGAAATTGCCACACCATCACGAAATACGCGATGACATTGGACGATTCGGGTTTGAGGACGCCCGTTGGGTCTAGGACTTTAATGTCGGACGAGAAAATCTCTACGCCGGAGAAGGCTGAAGTCGAATGGACGTTGAGAGCCGATGGCATAGCAGCGTCAACCCTCAACGAGTTCTGTATAGCACTCAATTCCTATTCACATAAAGTCGTTCGAGACCGACTGAATCTTCCATGCTGTGAATTGCGCGTATTAGCCGACGTAGTGGAGATGAAATCTCAATTCCCCGATAGTCAGCGAACAGACAAATCAATTGAAATGTCCTCAACATTAACCCTGTCTCTTATACACATC
>CAXMLS010000748.1:0-2388 GCA_964194235.1 uncultured bacterium
GAGCAATCACGATCCCTACTCCGACTTTGCGGATTTGGCTTTTGGTTCCCCGAGGCGCGGCGTCGTGCCGCGCAGGAAACGCAAATGCCCTTCATGGCGGGGGAAAGCGCCTAGCCGTACGCGCTGTCAAGGCCGCGGGGTGTGCGTTCATCGGAGCGTAGCGAAGAGCCTTGACAGGAAAAGCGGGCGGCTAGGCGCAGGGTTTAGCCAGGAAGGGCATTGCAGCTTCTGTCTTCTAGAAAAAATTCAAACGATTCGGAGATCAATGCAGGGAGGTTCGACCGATGAGGGAACGAGTCTTTGCGGGGAAGTGTGCTCAGTATTTAGAACGTTTCGTGAGAAGTGGAGGGATTTCCTCAGTTGCTTTCGAGAGAATTCAATCGTTTCTCCAGCGTTTCAAGACTCTGGAGTAGCTCGTCGAACGACAGCGCGTTGGCGGGAAACATTTCCTTCATCCGGGCATAGTCGTCTCGCAGAATTTTCACCAAGTCATTGTTCGGAACGATCCGGAGAGTTCCGGGCAGCGCGGTTTCATAGTGCGCCCAGTTCGCCGCGAAATAGATTTGCTTGAATTGAATCACTTGTTTCAGTAGAGCGATGGAGAGCTTGTCGTTGGTAAATCGCTCGGCCGTGCTCATGACGGCGATGTCGGACCAATGGCGGGACATTCGCGGCTTCAGTTTCGCGGGATCCGGGCGGTGGTTCTCGGCATGGAGGAGTGTGACCTTCTCCCAAAATGTGCGTTCCGAATTGAGCACGGCAATCACTGCTGATTTTTCCGTGAACTCTTCCGGAAATTCTTCGGCCACAAACGGTGTGACGGGAGACTTCTGGCTCGGCTGCTGGTCGCCCCGGCCAAACTCAATCTTGATCTGCGGACGCAGATAGTCCTGATAGGCGAACGCGGCGGGATAGTGAAACACAAGGGTCATCTCTTCGTTCGCTTCCTCGGATGGAGCAAGCGTCCATGCTTGCTTGCCGAGAACCGCCTCGAATCGCGCCTGAAGTTTTGGAAGAAGTTTCGAATTGACTTCCTGTTCGATGGCAGCGCGTAATTCTCCGTCGAGGGCTTTGCGTTTCGTGGCGGAAAGTTCCGGGTTGGCCAAGTCGCGTGCCCCGGAGAATCCCAGTGCTGCGCGGTCAATGGAGATGTCGATGTCTTCCGAAAAACGATCGATGAGATGGAAGACCTTGGAGAGGGAAGTCCCGCCCTTGAAACGAAGCTCGGGAATGTTTTCTAACGCGAACAGATGTTTCAGGGTCCAGCAGATCCAGAAATCTTTTTCGACGGCGGTGGTCGTGGAATTTCGGCGGCTGGTGGCTTCCTCAAAAAATGGTTGCCGCTGGGCCGCCTTGCGTTTTGCGAAAGTGTCCATGGCTTTCCGTTACGCCGTGATCTGCTGGAGAATCGGCTGCGACCAGGCCGGAGCAGATGGCGCGAGTCGCTGGATAGCCGATTTCACGGAGCGGGGAAGCTTCTTGGCAAGCGTCTCAATAGGAATTTCGTGCATACCTTTTTGTCCGAGTGACCGGACGGCTTGAATGACGATTCCCGCTTCCGTCCCCGCTCCGAGTATCTTCGAAGGCGCGACGTGTTTGAGCGTAACGGTTTGCTTCCCGATGTTCACGGTACGCGACGGTCCTTCGGTCAAGAACAGATTCTGCACCGGGACTTGCGTGGACAGCCCCAGCAGATTGAGCGCTTTTGCACCGGAGACCATGATGCGGCTGTGGGTTCGCGCCGCCATCGCCTGGGCGACGGCTTCCGGAGAAGGTGAGAGGATGCCGATGCGCGGATGCACCTTGGGGAATTCATAAATTCCCCGCGCCAGCCGGCGAATCTTGCCGCGCCGTTGGAGCCGGGAAAGAGCCTGATCCACGGCGGCGCGGCTGCCAAGTGTGGTGAACTCGTTCGGCGTAAAGACCCAGCCGCGGTTTTTGGCGCGAATCTTTTGCCAGACAGCGTTTGTTGTGCTTGTGGTTAGTCGCATAATTCCTTCTTGTATGTCAGAAATAATAGCATATATATCTGACACAATCAATGGAGCAATGTATTCTTATGTCATTGTAAATAAACAGCATAGCTACAGTTTGGCGGAAGGCATAGGAATTGGTGTTCGGGTTAAAGTGTTTGAGTTCTTTCAAAGCGCTTCTCAAGCTGCCTCGTAGGCGTCAATTCGTTTCTAACATTACTGCGTAGAGCCAAATCACACCAGCCATATGGTTTAACTAGATTCCGTGAAACTATAAGGATCGAAACATCTATCAAGTACCGCCATTGATACTGGGCAGGTACGCAGCCTTAACTCTTTTCGCAGTCTTCCCTTCAATTGCCTCACGAACTTCTTTTGGCAGCTGCTAGATTGCCAGCGATTGCATCCATTATAT
>CAXMLS010000749.1:0-3195 GCA_964194235.1 uncultured bacterium
ATCTCTGGGTGTGGAAGGAAGATCCGCCGGAGCGCGTCGCGGAACCTTGCTTTGGCAACCGGATTCCCTGACTTACATTTGGATCTTTGGCGGCCAGGGTTACGACGCCACTACGGCCAACGGGAACGGTTATCTATCCGACCTGTGGACCTATCTGCCGTACCCATGATGTATCCAGCGACCGGCGCGAATTAGCTAAACCATCGAAGGTGGGATAACCGGTAGCGCTAACCTACCGGTTCGCTACCCTAATTTTCAAAGAGAAATTTTGGCTGGGGCGGAAGGATTCGAACCTTCACCGTCCTCATTAACAGTGAGGTGTCCTACCAGTTGGACCACGCCCCAATTCTTTTTTATATTACCATGCAGTGCAACGACTTACTGCATGTAAGCGAACTCCGTTAAAGACTGTCCATTATCGCTGGTGCTAGTTCTGGTGCCAGTTGGACTAGCAGAGTGTGCTTCGCTAAGCCGCTCGACGGCTGCCAAGGTGTGGGCTGGGGCGAGGTGCGAATACCGGACCGTCATCGCGATGGTCTTATGCCCTAAAAGTTCTTGAACGGTACGCAAATCAACTCCGGCCATGACTAGACGACTGGCAAATGTGTGCCTGAGGCAATGCCACGAGAAATCCCGAATCTTAGCCATGCGAAGGGCAGGCTCGAACCAATGACGCGGGTCCGACAAGGGTAAACCTTTAAAGTTGCGGATCACGCGCCCGGTTCCATCCCCACGCTCACTGAGTGTCAATAGCGAACCGACGGCTGTTGCGTTAAGAGGCAGATGCCGCGTTTCGCCATTCTTCGCTCGAGCAACGGTAAGAACTCGCCGGTTCGTATTCACGTTCTCCCAAGTCAAACCGTACATTTCGCTGAGCCGTAGCCCGGTATTTAGGGCCAAATCCAGTTCGGGAACGTGATCACTGTACTGAGCCTCTAAAACTGCGCGTAAACGCGCTTCTTCTTCGCCACTAAGCCATCGCATGCGGATGTTGTTTACGAGCCTGTGCTTCACAAGCCGTGCCGGGTTTTCCTTCAGCTTGCCATTCTGAATTCCGAGTCGAAATATGAGCGACATTAGGGCTCGATAACGGTTCACTGATGCAGGTGCCCAGCCTCTCTCTTCGGCGATGCGTGTCAGGTGGTGCTCAAGGTCTTGCGGCGTAATCGAATCGGCGGCGCGTTCGCGAAAAGCAGCCAGGAGCCAGGGTGTTCGTAATACATCGTCTTCATACGTTCGTTTGTGGGTTCTAGAGTAGACGAGTGTGTCATGGGCAAGCTCCGCAAAACTCACCGTGGGAGTGCGAAGATTTTCGGGTAATTTCTTTCTCTGCAAACTCTCCGTTTTACGCTTCCGGTAGAGGGTGAGCGCAGCCCCTTTCATTCCGGCCTTCTCCCTCCGAATGCGCCCCATCGCGTCTGCATAGCGAATCCACCAAACGCCAGAGCCGGGGACCTTTTCGTATATTCCTCGTTGTCTCATGGTTGCCTCATTTCTTGGAGCGCGGACGCCCGCCGAGTTTTCCCCAGGCCTGAAGACGTTTGCGAAAACCTTTATTTCCCCACTTGAGACGTCGCGCTGCCACGCTCCGCTTTGCCAGTTCCCTAGCGGCTTTGCTTGCTTTCTTCATGCGGTTATTATTACCTAACGCTTGGTTATTGTCAAGCAGTGGTTACCATGGTAGGATGCGCACATGACAGCGCCAAGGCGCAGGGTTGCACAGAGCGTGTCTCACCGAACTATTCCTACATCTAATCGCGATGTTCTTCGCCAAAACAAGAGCATCCAAGGTGGACTGGAGCAACTCGAAGCCAGTGCGAATAAACGATTTTTTAACACAACTGTTGCCGGCCAGCGCATGGGGTCTAATGGATACAAACGAGGTGAACTAGTTGAGCGTTGGATCGGGGAGCTCTCGAAAGTTATTGACGGCGAAGACTGGCGTCCTGCGATTGAGCTCAGAACTGATCGTCTTAGGCGCGCCGCAAACCACATCATCAAAGGCGTAGATTTTGCGATTCAAGCTGCCACCGGTTGCCCGACTTACAACACAATCCCTTCGATTGTGTATAAGCGTACTGCTGAAGGGCAAATTGAGGAGCGACGCACCGCCGCATTGCGCCCCGGAAATGTCCTCGATCTGATTAAAGTTACTCAAGAACGAGACCGAAGGCTTGTCGAAAAGGAAAAAGTTAGGCCTGACTTTCTGAAAGAGATTTTGCGGTACGCCCAGGAGCTTCTGAATGAAGCATCACGGCTGGATTCCATTCTGAAAGCGAGGGACCGCAGGTACGATCGAATCGGCCCGATAACGGACTTCATTCAGGACGTAGAGGGCTTCACAGGCAAGCTGAAGGACACAGTAATAGCCCGACTGCTGACGGATGCAGTCAAGGCGACCGAAACCGGGGGCAAATACACCCAGGATTCAATTCGCAAACTACGTGAGCGTTACCTACCGTCGTAGTATTCGACAGCAGACCATCCCCTAGTAAAACCGGTCACAACTCACCTCCAGGAATCTACGGAAGTGTCCATTCGCCCTTCTGACTTTGTGGGAAGCTACGCAAGCGCCTACATACCCAGATGCGCACGGAGGAAAGATGGACAAGATTCTATATTCGAAGAAGGAATCGGCGGCTCTGATCAGCGTGAGCTTGCGAACTCTAGATAATTTACTCGCTCAAAAGATATTGGAGTCCAGGCGGATCGGCAGAAGGCGACTAATCACGAGGGCCTCACTAGAAAAACTGGCGCGACGCGACGTGGCAACCTGAAAATGAAACAGGCCCAAGGCATAGTTCCGGCCAAACTCAATTAAGAAAGAATCGAATATGCAACGCGAAAATCAATTTCTACGGCGAAAACCTACCACGACCAGAGGCTCAGATAACGACTTCCCGAGAGAAGCGCGTCGATAGCTGGATGGCGTTGTGTCCCTCGCACGCGGACAAAAATCCATCTTTGCACATCACTCTTGTCGGAGAACCTGGCAATCGGTACTTCCTCATTTGCTGCCAAGCAGGCTGTCAAGACTTCCGAAAAATTCTGATCGATGCGGGACTCTCGCCAAATGATCTATACGAGCCTCCTAAATGCTCAGTTGCCACGAATCATGGCAACGTCGAGGCGGAGTACATCTACACGGATGAGGATGGACAACCTCTCTATAAGAAAGTGCGATATACCGGCAAA
>CAXMLS010000750.1:0-2864 GCA_964194235.1 uncultured bacterium
CCAGCCAGTACGCCAGCGGCATACCGATCAGCAGCAGCAACACAGACACGCAAGCAGCAAGCCGCAGGGAGAGTAATAGTGGATCCATATAGATTTCGCTACGAAACTATCGTGAAGGTCTCAAAACTGTAGTTTCGTTTACCGATCCGCTGGTTCAGGAGCAGCCACCGGAATAGCAAATCCGTAACGCTGCAAAATTTCACGCCCGGCGGAACTCTTCAAGAATTCCAGAAATTCCTTCGCCGTTGTTTTGTTCTTCGCGGCTTTCAGTATCACGGCGGTTTGCTGGATCGGCGGATGCATGTTGGCAGGAATTTCCCATCGGCTTCCAGTTTTCATGGGAGTCGAGATCGCCAGTGACAATGCGATGATTCCCGCCTGAGCATTGCCCGATTGCACGAACTGCGCGGCCTGAGAAATATTTTCGCCATACACCAGCTTGGACTTCATCGCTTCGTATATTCCTGACTTTTGCAACGCTGCCACCGCCGCCCGGCCATAAGGAGCGTGCTCCGGGTTGGCGATGGCAATTTTCTTTACCCGTTCATCGAGCAGCGCTTTCCAGCCATCCTGCTCAACATTTAATCCGCTGCCAGCGGGCGCCCAAATCACAATGCGCCCCAGCGCGTACTGATACAGCGTGCCGGGTTCCGTCAGTCCTGCAGCTTCCAGTTTCTTCGGGTATTCAGCATCCGCGGAAAAAAAGAGATCGAACGGCGCGCCATTTTGCATTTGCGAGAAAAAGTTGCCACTCGAACCATACGTGACGTCCAGTTTGCTTCTGCCATGCTTCTCGAATTGTTCCGCTAAATCCGTCATGGCAAATTTCAGGTCCGCCGCGGCAGCAATTCTGAGCTTCTGCGCGCCGGCCTGCGTGCTGTGCAAGATCGCAACCGCCAGCAGCGTAAGCAACCATCTCCATCGAAATTTCATGCGGTAGTTTTTCAATTGCGCAGCGGCTTCCCGGTTTTCAATGTGTGCGCAATGCGTTCCTGCGTTTTCTTCTCGCCGCACAATGAAACAAAAGCTTCGCGCTCCAGATCCAGAACGTATTGCTCACTAACCAGCTGCGGCGAAGTCAGCGTGCCGCCCGCCAGAATATGTCCCAGCTTGCGTCCCACGTGCGCATCGTAGTCGGTAACATATCCGCCGCGCTGCAGCATATGGATCGCCAGCTTTGCGCCGGAAGAAAATTGTTCGCCCAGCACTTTGATCTGCGTGCTCCGCGCGCCCTCGCGCCAGTTGGCCGCTTTGGGCTGGTAGCCTGCGCGCACCAAACCCAGCGCGGCCTCTTTCGCATCCGCAACCAGCCGATCGCGATTCATGGAGACGCCATCTTCCCTGCGCAGGTAACCCAGATCGCGACATTCTTCCGCGCTCGTTCCCACTTTGGCCATCGCAATAGTTTCAAAGACTGGCTTCATGGCGTGAAATAAATCCAGGTCTTCTCCGCCGCTGGCCCGTTCATTCGCGCGAATCATCATTTCTTTTGTGCCGCCGCCGCCGGGAATCAAGCCCACGCCCGTTTCCACCAGGCCGAGATAGGCTTCCGCAGCCGCCTGAATTCTTGCGCCGTGCAAACTTACCTCGCATCCGCCGCCCAACGCCAACCCTTGCGGCGCGGTGATCACCGGTTTTGGCGAATATTTAATGGCCAGATTCGCATTCTGAAATTGTTTTACGGCCAGGTGCAACTCGTCCCATTCCTGCTCCTGCGCGCTCATAAGCACCAGCATCAGGTTCGCGCCCACGGAAAAATTCGCCGCCTGATTGGCGATGATCATGGCGTCGAAATCCGTCTCCAGCCGCTTCAGGCCTTTATGCAGCATTCCGATCAGGTCCGCGCCGATGGCATTCATCTTGGAATGGAATTCGCAGCACAGTACGCCATCGCCCAGGTCCAGCAGACTCGCCCCGGAATTGCGCTCGATTTCTTTTCCCGCGTCCTTAAGCGACTTGAGGATTATTACGCCGCGCGGCTCTGCTACTTTCTCCGTACCGCCAGTGGCTATGTCGAAAACGGACACCGCGCCGTTGTCGGAAGCATAAAAACTCTGTCGGCCGCTCGAGAGTAATTTTTCAATGACCGCCGGCAGTGTCCGCCCGTCCTTCTGTACCTGCGCGGCAAATGCCTGCACGCCGAGCGCATCCATAATCTCAAACGGTCCAAGCTCCCACGCAAATCCCCAACGCATGGCGCGATCCACATCCGCCACATGATCCGAAATTTCCGGCACTCGCCGCGCGGCATACAAACACATCTCCGAAAGCACGCCCCACAAAAACTGTTGCGCCTTATCGCCCTTCTGCCCTTCCAGCACCGGCCCCACCAGCACGCGCAATCTCTCGCGCGTGTCTTCGATAGTCTTGCCCATTTCGAGCGAGCCAAATCTCGCTTTCTGCCGTGCGCGGTACTCCATGGTGTTGACGTCCAGCGTGAGAATTTCTTTTTCGCCTTCGCCTCGCAGCTTTTTATAAAAACCCTGGCCGGTTTTGTCGCCAAGCCATTTGCGGCGCGCCATTTCTTCGATCAGCGGCGGCACCTTATACATTTCACGCGATTCATCGCCGGTCGCCGACTCATAAATGTTCTTGACCACATGCATCAACACATCCAGGCCGACAATGTCCGCCGTTCGAAATGTCGCCGATTTCGGCCATCCCATCGCAGGCCCGGTGCACGCGTCCACTTCTTCAATGGTCATGCCCAGCGTGGTCATCAAGCGCAACGCGTTCAGCATGGAGAACGTTCCGATGCGGTTGGCGATAAAATTTGGCGTATCTTTTGCCAGCACTACGCCTTTACCCAGTCGCCGGTCGCAAAAATCGGTCAGTGTCTCAATCACCTGTCTCTTATACACATC
>CAXMLS010000751.1:0-2151 GCA_964194235.1 uncultured bacterium
GGGTGTGGAAGGAAGATCCGTCAGAGATCACTCGTCCCCGATTCTTTTGGCCCGACGTTCGATACCAACCAGTTAGTGTCCAGAGTTTTTCGCACATTTGTTAAGATGCATCGTTAGGCTAGCATATCGGACGAAGCATTTCACTCGTGGAAACCAGACAAGCGCCTTAGAATTATCCATCACTCCTTCAACGCAGATTTATAGGGCCATGACTTTTTCTCCGCAATGATTTGAACGAGCCAACAAAAGGGGACTGCAACAATTAAGTCAATGTAATAATGCTCGCCGGAACCAACGGTTGAGAGAGCGGTGATAACCACGAAGATCCACGCCGCCGCTTTTAGCAGTAGGTGGTGCACATTCCACGCCAGGATCAACGCCCAAACAAAATGCAAAGATGGCATGCAATTGCGAGGAACGTCCTGCACTTGGCTAAGAAGCTTTGCCGGTTCCCACGGAAAACCTGCGAACGCGTGTGCCGGGCCGACGGCAGGAAAAATGTTATAGAGGATAAACGCACCAAGTGGAGCAATGGCGGCCGCGTTAATTAGCTTGTGCGATCTTTCGCAGACGTAGAAAAATGCGGCGACCAAGGGAAGCGCGTAGTAGCAAACCGTCAGGATTCGAACAAGCCAAGTTCTCGAATAGACGAACCGGCTCAATGTCAGAGGGTCCAGATTCAGCATTCGATCCACTCGGTAAAGAGACCAGTCAACCGTATGCGGATGAAGTCTGGTTGTCACTACATGCGGGATAGAGAGCAGTACGCTGAACACGACCAAGCCCAGAGCTAAGGTCAATTCCGGATATTTATCGCGATCACCACGAACAAAAGATGCAGCGACAATCACGATTGCACCTAAGAGGGAGTTCAGTAAAAAAAGCATTTCGGCTCACCGGACACCGGCATCGGCAAGTTACTCAGGGCAAGCTCCGGGACTTTGTTCGCGACGATAGCTAAAGCGTTGTTTCGCCGTGCTTTGCGACTTACAGTAGCTCGAGAAAGTGGCCAACGCAATTGTGCGATTAATTTCGACCGCCAGGCATTGTAGGTGTAGCTATCGCCCGCTTGAATTCTCTTGTGCCGAAAACAGGGTAGCTAGCAATAAAGCGGGAAAAGCACTCGCCAAATGGACGTGCGGACCAATAGAGCACCTCGCGTATCAACACGACGGGAGTGTACTACAAGAAATTAAATCCAAGACACACTGCGCGTGGAATTTCCATCTCGGTGTCCTAGTGGATCGCCAACTACACCGATTCGTATCAGACCGCAAGCAATGGCTTGCTTACGAAATTCTAGAATTGCACAGGAAGGCCCACTTCATGATCGACGGACTAGCGATTTGTCAGGAACGCAGACATTCTAATGGAGTGAAGTCCAAAGCCGGCAGATGTCCCTGAAACGCTTGGAAGATAATTTTCAAACCGTCGCCGTGTTGTGCATCAGTACGTGGACGCCGATTTCAACCCCGAATCTGATACTCGAATTTCATTTCTATAGTTTCTCGCTTTTACCTGGTATGAGTCTCAGTGCGGAGAACGATACAGTCTCTCGAGCATCGGATTCGTCATTCGCTGAGCCGTAACTTTGCGTTTTCCAATCTTTCTAGGCCGTTACCCGCGTGGGCCCCAAGTTAGTGTGCTCGGAGCTCTTCATTCTGCCCCGGGTATATCTGATCATTGGGCGCCGCTCAACAGGTAGACGGTGCTCGCTTCGGAAGCAGTCAAAGCTCGGCTGTAAATTTGAACTTCATCAATGCTGCCGGTGAAATAGTTCCCGTACGGAGTGTACGGATTTTGGCCGACCTGCAAAGTAGTGCCCAGGTCGTTGGGCACCATTTGCATTGCTGTGGTCGAAGTCGGCTTACCGTCCACGTAAAAGGTTATCGTTTGATCTTCGTAGCTGATTACGGCAATGACGTGGTGCCATTGTCCATCATTAACCTTCGCCGTGTCGGTAGCGTCGTGCGGCCCCCCGGCCATATTGGTACCACCGATCCGAAGGTTCAAATTGCCGTTTTGGTTGGTTCCAAAAATGTATCCAGCCTCTCGCCCCGCGGCTTCATACTTCGAGAAGATAGCCTCGCTACGTGAGGCATTGGTGGTATTGATCCACGCCGAAAGGCTGAGCGAATGAGAGAACGATGC
>CAXMLS010000752.1:0-2519 GCA_964194235.1 uncultured bacterium
ATGTGTATAAGAGACAGCCACTATATTGCGTCGTGGCGTAAGGAATGGGACCTCCCGTCATTCCTTGCATCCGGCGAGGAAGATTACGCCAAATTTGTTTCCCCGGTTCTTGAGCGCTGCGGCATCTCGGCGACTGGCCGAGTTATGGCCGAGCTAGGATGCGGTGCCGGGCGCATGACCCCAAATTTCGCCCGTCGATATCAAGGTGTTCTCGCTCTCGATTTGTCATCGGAAATGCTGCGGCGCGCCCGTGAAATCCACTCCCAGGCCAAAAATATTCTTTGGCTGCGTGTAGAAGGCGCAAACCTCGCGTGCCTGGCGAGTGACTCGGCCGATTTTGTCTTCAGCTATCTCGTGCTGCAACATCTTCCTACCGAGGATTTAGTGTTTTCCTATATTCGCGAGATGCTTCGCGTGCTGCAGCCCGGCGGCGCATTTCTTTTCCAGTTTAATGGCGAAGATAAACCGGCTATGAATTTGTCGGGACGTTTGGCATGGGGGCTGGTGGATGCGTTGTGGTCAGCGCGGCTTTTGTCGCTCAGCCGCAGGACCGCATCGCTCATGGGGTTTGATCCGGCGGCGGCAGGAAAAAGTTGGCGCGGCGCCGCGTTAAGCGCAAAGCGCATTCGCGCATTCGTGCAGTCGAACGGCGGAGAAGTTCGCGAGATGCCTGGCGAAGGAACGCCTATCGCCTGGTGTTGCGGCGTCAAAATAGCGGGTGCCCGCGCCGCATGCTGACGCTCGGGATTAATTATTCGCAGATGCATGATTCCTCCGCGTGCATCGTCCGTGATGGCGAGTTGCTCTTCGCCGTCGCGGAAGAGCGCCTGAGCCGTCTTAAGCACGACGCCGGCTTCCCGCAACTGGCCATTCGCGCCTGTCTCGACTTTGCGAACGTCGGCGCCACCCAGTTGGACGAAGTTTGTTTTGGTTGGCAGGCTCCGGGTGCACTGTTTCGCCACGATTTGAAGTGCTATGCCTCCGGCGGCATGCCGCGCACCTATCTTAATGTTTTAAATTCCACGCGTTACTTCCTCAGCACCGCTCACCAACATGGCGGCGCAAAACGCTTCACGCAAAACTTTGGCGCATCGAAAGCCCGCATGCGTTTCGTCGATCATCACTTCGCGCATGCCATCAGCGCGTACGCGTACTCTGGTTTTGCAGACTCCGCCGTTGTGGTGATGGATGGCCGCGGCGCTTGGGAAGCAACATCCATCTGGCATGGACACGACGGTCGTCTCGATCACGTCTTGACCATTCCGTTTCCGGATTCCGTCGGATATTTCTACAGCGAGTTCACCGCCTATCTCGGTTTTCAGCGCAACAGCGACGAGTGGAAAGTTATGGGCCTCGCGCCCTATGGCCAGGCGGGCGTGGATCTAAGCGCGTTCATCGATCCGCAGGCCAACCCTTATCGCGTGCACACCAGCCGCCTCGTAGCAGGTGGCGCAAATTCGTTGAGCGAAATGATCAGGCGATTGGGTCCCGCGCGCATTCCGGAGAGTGACATCGACGAGCGCCACAAAAATATCGCATACGCGGTGCAGGAAGCCTGCGAAACCGCGATGATGAGCGTCGTGCGCATGGCCATGCAAAAAACCGGTAGCCGTAATTTGTGCATGGCTGGCGGTGTCGCGTTGAATTCCAAAGCCAACGGCAAAATCGCCGCCTCCGGCCTCATCGATAAAATATTTGTTCAGCCCGCGGCTTCCGACGATGGCGTCGCCCTCGGTGCGGCACTTGCTCCCTACCTCGACAGCGGGGGGAAATTGCCGAATCGCGCCATGCGCCACGCGTACCTCGGTCCCACATTCACCGATGATGCGATCGAACCGGTTCTGCAAACCTACAAGCTGCGTTATACCCGGCTCGATGATGTTGCAGCCACCGCCGCCGAACTTCTTTCCAAAGGAAAAATCATCGGTTGGTTTCAGGGGCGTATGGAGTTCGGACCGCGCGCGCTTGGTGGCCGCTCCATTCTCGCGGACCCGCGCGATCCGGAAATGAACGCCAAGGTAAACAATGCCGTCAAATTTCGCGAGTGGTGGCGGCCGTTCGCGCCGTCTTTCAAAAAAGAAGCCGCCGCGGATTATCTCGAGAGCGCGACGGATTCACCCTTTATGATTCTTACTGCTCAGGTTCGCCCGGAAAAGCGCGCCATCATTCCTTCGGTCACCCACGTCGACGGCAGTGCGCGCCCTCAGACAGTCGAAAAGGATGTAAACCCGCTTTACTGGCGGCTGCTTGATGAGTTCGGTAAACGCACCGGCGTTCCGGTGATCATGAATACTTCTTTTAATTTACGAGGGGAAGCTATCGTTAACACGCCCACCGACGCCGTCCGAACATTCTTTAGCTCCGGAATGGACGCGCTTGTAATCGGTAGTTTCCTGGTCGAAAAATAGTTTTTACCATTTCCTTGCCAGCACCGCGACGATCTTCGCCAGTGCATCCATATCGCGCGTGTCGATCACTTCCGCGGGCGAATGCGAATAACGCAACGGCCAGCCTAGCGG
>CAXMLS010000753.1:0-2749 GCA_964194235.1 uncultured bacterium
ATGTGTATAAGAGACAGGTATTATGCTGTCCGTAGGTGCTGTAACGTTGCTGTCCGCCGTGGCTTTCGCGCAGTCCGATGCGCACAAGTCCGTCGACAAACCCGCAGCGTCCGAGGCGCAAAAATCGTTCGACACCATGAAGACGTTCGCGGGAGAGTGGGAAGGCCCCGTAACGGTTCCGGAGATGCCCGAGATGAGTGATGGCAAGCCGCTGCACGTATCGCTGCGCCTGACTTCCAGGGGAAACGCGATCGTGCACGAACTTCAGGAAGCAAACACGCCGTTGGATGCGACCAAGTACGACCATCCGGTCACGATGCTATATGTGGATGGCGAGCAACTCAACCTGATCCACTACTGTGACGCAGGCAATCGGCCGCACATGACGGGCAAGATGTCACCCGACGGCAAGACCGTGGAGTTCGGGTTGGTCGACATCTCCGGCAGCATGGAACATGGCCACATGCATCACTCGGTGTTCACCTACATCGACGCCAACCATCACACCGAGGACTGGACGTACATGATGGGTGACAAGCCGATCCACGCGCACTTCGACCTGAAGCGCACAAAGTAACGGACAGTATCTTTCGGAAGGGCTTTCTGGAAAACCTGATGGACCGTGAGTGGAACGACAGTCAGCCGATTTACCGCCAGCTTCGGGACCGCGTCGTCGTGATGATACTCGACGGCGTGCTCAAGGAAGGCGATCCGCTACCGTCCGTGCGGACGGTGGCGGCCGAATATCGGGTCAATCCACTCACGGTTCTGAAGGGCTATCAACAACTGGTGGACGAGCAGCTTGTCGAGAGCAAGCGGGGCCTGGGCATGTTCATCAATGCCGGGGCGCGAAATCTGCTGCTGCAGGGCGAACGTCAGAAATTTCTCTCCGAAGAATGGCCACGGGTGCAGGCAACGATTCAGCGGCTCGGGTTCACGCCGGAAGAACTGCTCGACGCTCCCGCAAAAGGCCAGTCGAAGTCGAAACCTAAAAATGAGGAGCGCTGAAGCCATGGCATGCATAGAAGCACGCGGTCTGCGCAAGGCATTCGGATCAACCATCGCACTGGACGGCGTCAATTTGCACGTCGAAGAAGGCCGCATCCTGGGACTTATCGGTCCCAACGGCGCGGGGAAGACCACCGCGCTGAACGCGATTCTCGGACTTACGCCATATCAAGGGGAACTGCGGGTGCTCGGACGCGACCCGTGGGGCGAGCGCGATCAGCTTATGAACGAGGTGTGTTTTATTTCGGATGTCGCGGTGTTGCCTCGCTGGCTGCGGGTTTCGCAGGCGCTCGATTATGTGGAGGGGGTGCATCCGCGATTCGATCGTGGGAAGGCGGAAGGTTTTCTTGCGAAGACCACCATCCCGCGCGGCAGCAAGGTCAGGGAATTGTCGAAGGGCATGGTGACGCAACTGCACCTCGCCCTGATCATGGCGATTGATGCGAAATTACTGGTGCTGGACGAACCCACGCTTGGCCTGGACATCCTGTATCGCAAGCAATTTTACGATTCACTGTTGAACGACTACTTCGATCGCAGCCGCACCATCGTGGTGACGACGCATCAGGTGGAAGAGATCCAAAATGTTCTCACGGACGTCATGTTCATCGACCGCGGACGCATCGTATTGGATTGCAGCATGGAAAAATTGGAGTCGCGCTATCTGGAAGTGATGGTGCATCCCGAGCAGGTCACCGCGGCACGGGCGCTGAAGCCGATGAACGAGCGGCAGGTATTCGGACGCAGCATCTTGCTCTTCGATGCCGGCGATCGTGAGCAACTTTCAGAGCAACTTTCAAACCTGGGCGAAGTGCGCACGCCCAGCATCGCCGACCTGTTCGTTGCGGTGATTGGCAATCAGGCTGGCCAGGCACAAGGAGCGGCTCGATGAATACTCAACCGAACGCCATACCAGATTCTGCCCTCGAATCGCGGGTAATCGCGCCGGCGGGAATCTCCGAGATGGAGCGCGTGTACTGGTCACTGCGACGCGAATTGTGGGAGAACCGTTCGATCTACATAGCGCCGCTAACCGTTGCGGCGTTATATCTCGTCGGATTCCTGATCAGCATGATTCATCTACCGGAGAAGATGCGTGCGGCATTGGCGCTCAGCCCGGAGCAACAGCGCGACGCCATCGGGCAGCCATACGACTTAGCTGGACTTCTGATTATGGGAAGCACGCTTATCGTCGCGATTTTCTATTGCCTTGACACGCTGCACGGCGAACGGCGCGATCGCAGCATTCTGTTCTGGAAGTCGCTGCCGGTTTCCGATGTCACGACGGTGTTCTCGAAGGCGATTATTCCAGTCATAATTCTCCCGCTGGTCACGTTCGCCGTCACCATTGTTACGCAAGGGATCATGCTGTTGCTTAGCAGCGCAGTATTGCAGGGAAGTGGTGTGGGCGTCGCGACGCTGTGGTCCAATCTGTCGTTGTTCCACGTGTCGCTAATGCTGTTTTTCCACCTTGTGGGCATTCATGGGCTCTGGTATGCGCCATTTTTCGGGTGGCTGCTGCTGGTCTCAGCCTGGGCGCGGCGCGCGCCATTTCTGTGGGCCGTTTTACCGCCGTTCGCGATTGGCGCGGTCGAAAAGATTGCCTTCAACACTTCGTATTTCGCCTCCATGCTGCAATACCGCTTTCTGGGCGGCCCGGAAGACGTCGCATCCCCAACGGGTACCACGTCGATGGACTCGATGACACATCTCACCCCGAATTTTCTGATCAGCCCGGGCC
>CAXMLS010000754.1:0-7030 GCA_964194235.1 uncultured bacterium
AGATGTGTATAAGAGACAGGGGTATACGATGAACCTTTCCAATTCCTGGAAGGCGACATGTTTGACAAAGGCATGGGCGTCGTTTAGCGTTGGAGCTTGAGCAATATCGAAAAGGAGCAATAGATGGCGCAGGGTCAGGGCAAGATAAAGAAGAAGAAAAAGTCGGTTTTAAAGCGTGCCGCGCAGTCCATTCAGCGGGCCGATGTGAACCGAGCGAATCGCACTCGCGTGCGAACGCTGATGAAGCGCCTTCGCACCGCCGTGACGGCAGGCGACGCCACCGCAGCGGGCAATCTGCTGCAACCAACACTTTCCGCGATCGACCGCGCCATCAGCAAGGGCGTGCTGCACGAAAATACCGGCAATCGCTACAAGTCCCGGTTGGCACTCGCGCACAACGGCCTGAAGTCCCGCGCCGCGAAGTAAAAAGGATTCCATCCAAATCGGATTTCTGCCGCCGCTTACGCCTTTTGAGCGGCGGTTGCATTATGTGTGGCGGTCAATTCCGCCACCAAAAATTCCATTACCGTGCGCGCGTCCTTGCCGCTCTTCAGCCGTCTGTCGGCTTTTTCCAGGGCCAGCAATCCAGATAAAAGCTGCGGCTTGGAAGATTTGCGCGCGCTGCGCAACGCCAGATCGGCTTGCTCCGGCCGCATTCCTAAAGTCCGCGCGGCCTGCCAACCATTCATGGCGCCTCGCACTTCGCTGGCCTCGATTAGTTTGCGGTACATCCAGGTCATCGCGCCCAGCATGGACAACGGTTCTTCGCCGTCCCGCAGCAAGCGGTCTAAAAACTCCTGCGCTTTTTTCCCCTGCCGCGTCGCAAGCAGATCCGCCAGTTCCCACACCGTCGCGGTTCTTTGGGAAATCACCATGGAGCTGACATCTTCGCGCCGAATGGTTTTTCGCTCCCCGATATACGTAGCGAGCTTTTCGATTTCCGTTTTCAGCCGCATCAAGTCCGCCGCAACACATTCGGCCAAATCTTCAGCTGCGCCCTTCTCAAAGCTAATTCCCTGCTCTTTTGCCAGCGCGCCCGCCATCATTACGGCCGCGGCCTGGCGTTGCTCCGGGTTCTCCCCCAATCCAACTTCCACAGCGAGAGTTTTTTGTCCCAGCACTTTTGCCAACTTCATGCGCTCGTCCAGATGGGTAGCCTCGATCACCAGCACCGTGAACGGAGCAGGATCGGCGAGATATTTTTCCAGTTGCGACACTACCTCATCGCGATTTTTCTCGCTGAACTTTTCGATCACCTCGGCGTCTTCCAGAAATACTACCTGCTGCGCGGCAAGCATGGGCATGCTTTGCGCTTGCCCGAGTGCGGCTTCGATCTCATCGCGGTCCGCCGAGTAGCGCGACACCGCCCACGTACGGGCCGCCTCGGGAACGTACTGCTCCATCAACCGCGCGCGGCATTCGTCACGGAGATAAGGCTCTTCGCCGAGCAAAAGTATTGCGGGAACGATCTTGCCCTTTTCGATTCTTTTCAATAATTCCTGTGGAGAAACTTTTGCCATTCCCGAAAAACTCCTCGTCAATAATTTTCGATGACCGCGGCCACCAGCCGCGTGGCAAAGTCCCGCGCCAGACGATCCAGTGCGGGATCCTGCTCCTCAAAGAAGCTTTTCACATCCGCCGAGATTTCATACTCATTTCGAAATAAAAAATTATCGTTGCGATAGAGAATCTTGTCGGTAGCCACTTCCGTCAAAGTAACTTCGCATTTTACGGTGACCAGCATGGTCGTGGCGCGCCCGGTCTTGGTATCGAACAACAGCGGCGCGGCGTCCAGACTCGCGACTTTGCCGCGCAGGACCGCGTCTCCGTCCGCGGGATTCGAAACCACTTTGAATGGTGTTCTGGCAAGGAATTCGTGCACCGTAGCGGCAGTAAGTTTTTGCTCGATGCGGTAGCTGGTAGTTTTATTTTCGAGCGCCGGGATCGCAATCACGTGAATGCTTTTTGGCAAAGAGCTGCTACGTCCGGCAACGTGATAACCGCACCCGGCACATCCCATTGCCAGCGCAAATAAACCGAAGGACTGCGCCCATCTCCGCGCCATCGCCATTACGAAAGCATCTCGGCCAGCTTCACTGCGTTTGCGGCAGGCAAACGAATATTGTCGGCTGCGCCCCAGAACCACCAGGTTTCCGGATTGGAAGCATCCTGCAGCGGCTGCGCGAGCTGAATTGTTTTCTCGCCGGCCACGGCCACGTTGCTCGGCCCGGCCTCGGATTCCAGAGGCATCGCAAAACCTGCTTCGAGGCAGGCTTGCGCGATCGCTTCCGCACTGGTTCCCGGATTGAATACCCCGGTCGCGGAGAATGCCGAGCCATAAAATACCGGCGCATGCAGAATCTGAATTGCCGGCATTGCGGATTTTCCTTCGACGCAAGCTCTCGTTTCCGCACGCACGCGCTCGCGAGCCACACTCAGTTTGTGCGAACTCCCCGGGCCGAAGCGGTCCAGCATATTGAAGGCAACCTGGGTATCGAATACCGGCTGTCCCACTCCTTGAAACGAAAGCAATTGCCCGGTTTGGCTTTCCAATTCTTCGACGCCGGCGGGTCCCGCCTCCGACACCGGCTCAAATCCCGTGAACATAATGCGGCGCAGTCCCACACGCGATAACGCCAGCGCGAGCGCCGCTGCCGCCGTCGCAAGCGCGGACGGAATGGCAAAGACTGCCGCCTCTGTTGCAAATTCCCGCCCGCACAGCCAATCAAGTTTAGGAAACCACGCTACGGTCCCCTCGCGCTCGGCAACGGCGCCAGACAAGTCGATCACTTTCCCGCGTGCCTGCAGCGATGCCACCAAATTTCTTCGCGTGAAATCGCCGGAGCCCGCGAAAAAAACATACTGTGCACGGTCAAAGCTGCCTTCTTCAATCGGAAGAATAATCGCCGGCTCTTCCCCGACGCCGGTCAGGGTTCCCGCTACTACCGGTTCATCGACGAGCGAAAAATCTCCACCCGCAAAGCGGCTGTCGCCCAGCAAAGTTCGTAACTCCGCTGCCAGCAGCGAAGATGCGCCCGCGATTACGATTCGTTTGGAGTCGCGTTCGAGTGAGGGCATTTAGGCGGTCCGCGAAACCGGCCGATGCCGCAACAACCGCACCACATGCAGTGCAATGCCTGCGGCTGCGTAGGAGCACGAGAAAAGAACGAGGACGTATTCCGAATAAAGCCAGACGAGCGCCACCGTAAGGCAAAGCAAAACGATCGCCAGTGAAGGCTGTTTGCGCGTCCATGGAATATCTTTGAAGCTGTAGTACCTCACCGTGCTGGTCATCAGCGCGCCCAAGCCCGCCGCCATGAGAAACCACGCCACCGACCAGCGCCAGTCATGCAGCGGAGCTTTAAATCCGTGAACCAACGACGCAATAACCGCCGCCGCAGCCGGTGTCGGCATGCCCACAAAAAACTTCGAACTACCCGGCGCCATTCCCTGCACGTTAAATCTCGCAAGCCGCCATGCGCAGCAAATCAAAAATGCCAGGCAGCACACCCAGCCGAATTCGTTCAGCTGGCGCAAAGGAATGGCGCTCACATCCAGCAAGCTCCTCACGCCCCAGGCATATGCCAAAATCGCCGGTGCAATCCCGAAACTCACGACGTCAGCGAGGGAATCGAGTTGCACGCCGAATTCGGTGTTGGTCCCGGTCATTCGCGCGACTCTGCCATCCATGGAATCGAACAGGATTGCGAGTCCGATGGCTTTCGCGCCGGGATCAAAATAATCGGCTCCGCCGATCAACGAAGCCACCACCGCGTAGTATCCGCAGAGCATGTTGGCGACCGTGAACAAGCTGGGTAAGAGAAAAATTCCTCGGCGCAGCCGCGGATTGGTAATCCGTCGCTGGCGGCCCGGCTTTTCGCTCTGTACTTGTTCGTCCATCGCTAGGCCTGCTTCCCTGCTGCCACCGGATTTACATCGCTAACAAGCGCGTGGCCATCCGTTTGAACTGATGACTTGCCGCGAACCGGCAAGGTCGCAAGTATCGAAGAGCCGCCCTTCACATTCTGTCCCAACTTCACCACAATCTCCGCTTCACGCGGCACCCAAAGATCCACGCGCGACCCAAATCGCACTAACCCGATTCGTTCACCGCGCTCCACGACATCGCCCGGTTTTTTCCAACTCACCACACGCCGCGCGATCAAGCCGGCAATCTGTTTGAAGACCATTACGCCGGCACCACTCGAAAGCGTAAAAACGTTCTGCTCATTTTCCGTGGAAGCGCGCTCCCGCATGGCCGCAAAAAATTTTCCCGGACGATACTCCATGCTGGTGATCACTCCCGCGTAAGGCGCACGATTGATGTGAACGTTCCAGACCGCCAGAAAAATGCTGACGCGCTTGCCCGGCCGGCCGGCGTAATCTTCGTCTGTAATGACGACTACCCGGCCATCGCCCGGCGAAACCACGGCGCCTGGAATGTCTGGTATGACCCTGTCTGGATCGCGGAAGAAGGAAAAAACAAAGACAGCAAGTAAAAACAGCACCACCGCTGCAATGTCCCAACGCAAAAAAAGCGCCGCCACCCCTGCAAGAAGTAGCGGCATTCCGAAATAATAGCCCTCTTTAACCATGCTGGTGAGGTAGACCTCAACTCGCTACGCCCATCGCGGGCATGCACGGTCATTCTACGACAGATTGTCCTGCCGGTCTTGGTTCCGTGAGCTATTGGCTTCGCTGCTCGCGCGCAGCATGGATTCGCGCGGCGATCAGTTCCATCTCATCTTTCACGTGAAGCTTTAATTTTTTAAGTCTGATTTCTTCCAGGAGGTCTTCTGAACTGAGGAAAGCTGAAGTAGAGATTTTGTGCAGTTCCGCTTGATACTTCGAGTGCTGCTCTGCCAGACGCTGGTACTCGGCGTCTGTATCGAGCAGTATGTCCCGAGGTGTGCGCGCCATGCTTGCCATGCGTTCCTCCTCAACACTGCGTGCCGCTGATTTGATGAAGACTACATAAGCGAAAGATAGCACTCCGCTGCGCCACGTCAAGAGGGAAGCGCTGGAACTTTGGTCCTAGCCTGTGAGTTTTTTCTTCATCAGCACGGCATTTTCGACTGGGTCTCGGTAATATCCTGTACGTCTCCCTGTACGGACGAACCCATTTATTTCGTAAAACGCAATTCCCTGGCGGTTGGACTCGCGTACCTCCAGGTATATTTCCTGGGTGTGCCGAGACTGCGCTTCATTGAAGGCGGCGGTCAGTAGCGCACTTCCAACGCCTTGCCGGCGGTTTGGTTCGTCGACAGCCATATTAAGAATCTCGGCCTCACCACCGGTGTGGCGCGCCGCGAGAAAACCGCAGACGTGCCCAGCAACCTCAGCGACAAAAATTGTCTGGCCCAAGGATTCCGCGCGATCGTAACTTTCTTTTGACCATTGCGCGGCTTCGGGAGATGTCCGACAGATCGTTACGATGGAGACGGAGTCCGTACTCCGATACGTCCTGATCGTAGGCGCTACCGGTTTTAAGGCGTTGCTCATCGCGGCTTTTGTGGAGCCGCCCCGCTGTTCCACAAAACCTCCGCGTCTGGACGCCGGATATAATTGGCGTCCAGCGCAAGCGCGTCTACAACTTCACCTGCCAGCGCCTTACGGCGGCCGCGCCTCCCAACCATCGGCGCCAGCACGCACGGAACACTCAGAATTCCTTCTTTTTGAGCCAGCCCAACACCACGGGCAGACCTATCCAGCCACTCCTGGGTGCCGGTAATCATCTCAGTGTCGGTTGAAATCCAATCCACTCTTTGGCTTCCAGCTTGTTCGACGACCCACGAGACAAAGTCCCCCGGCGCAATGACCATCTCCGCGCCGACCATCGCCGTGGAATTCCCGACGCGTTTATACATTGCCGCATACACCTGGCCGCGAAGCGCGTTCACTGCAGTCGCCACGTACGGCGCGTCCCCGTTGAGCTCATCGGCAAGCGCCTCCAGCCGTGTCACCGCAGCGATAGGTTTCCCAAATGCCTCGCTCCAAGCCTTCGCCGTGGTCAGACCGATCCGCACGCCGGTGAACGAACCGGGCCCAGTGGCGACGGCGTACAGTTCGACATTGGCGAGGAGGACCGAGGCTGCGGCCAACGAGCGGTCAACGGCAGGCAGCAACCATGAGGAGTACTCAGCGGTCCCGTCATGCACTGCCGCATGCAAGACTACGTCGTTTCGCAGAAGCGACACACTGCCCCGAGCGTCGCAGGTATCTAGAGCCAGTACAATCATATAGAACCTGTTGTTATCATACACGCGGTCGTGATTAAGACTTGCGCTCCCGCTGAACTGCTGGGAAGGATCAGCAGAAGCGGTGGTTTGCGCCGCCGCGAGAAATAAAGCTCCGTTAAGCAATTGGAATGCCAAATTGGCAACTAAATTTCGCTAACTCTATCATTTCACTGGATATATCTTGACTCTTCCGACACATTTACGTACAGTTAATCCTGTACCTCGGAGGGGGCAATCGAATCCATGGATTACAAAATCGGTGACAAGGTCGTTTACCCAAACCACGGCGTTGGCATTGTGGAGCAAATCAGCTACGGCGTTTTGAATGGCAGAACGGAACGCTATTTTATGATTCGCATCGTTTCCAGTGGCTTACGCGTAATGGTTCCGCAATCGAACGCCATGACCGTCGGTCTTCGTTCTGTGATTCGTTCGAATGAATCCATTAAGGTTCTTGGATTTCTTGAGAAGGGGATGCTTAATTCCCACCACGATTGGAAGCATCGCTTCAAAGAAAACTCCGAGCGTATGCGGACGGGCGCCCTCCTCGAAGTGGCCGTAGTACTCAAAAGTCTGGTTTCACTCTCCTGCAGCAAGCCCCTTTCCTTCCGCGAAAAGAAAATGCTCGAGCGCGCCAAGTATCTTCTGGTCAGCGAGATGGCCACCGCGCGCAACACCTCCGCAGAAAACGCCGAAGCCACCGTGGTGAAGTCGTTGGCTAAAGCCAAATTGCAGTTTCCAGTCCTAACCGAAAAATTCGACTAGTCTTTTTTAATTATTGACTCGGCGGG
>CAXMLS010000755.1:0-8570 GCA_964194235.1 uncultured bacterium
GATGTGTATAAGAGACAGAATTAGGACAGGAACCGCGAGCAGAGACGGCAGCTACACGGCTGTTATTCGCCGCCGGCTACTATGTCGACGAAGATTACTACATCGAAGATCTGAAAGTGGAAGGACTGCCAAAGTTACGGCGAGGGCAATCTTTCGTTGCGGAGGATGGTACCGTTCACGGTGCACGCCTGAAACGCCGCGCGAAAGAATTGAAAAAAGTGGGTAAATGGCAATGGTCGAAGAATCCATTCGTGGGCACCAGAGAGTTAAACGGGCTGCGCGTAATGATGTCGCTGGTCAACAATTGGGATCTGAAAACCGAGAATAATGCGATCTACGAGGTAGACGGCCAGCAGGAATATATGGTTTCCGATGTTGGCGCGACCTTCGGCAAAACGGGCAACCCCGCACGGCGATCAAAGAGTGTTCTGAAGGACTACGAAAGTTCAAAGTTCATTGAAACAGCCGACGGGGAATATGTGGATTTTGTGTTGCACAGCCGCCCGATGCTAATAGCCGCGATCAATGTGCCGAATTACCGCGAGCGCTCGGAAATGCAAAATATAACTAAACACATTCCGCGAGCGGATGCCAAATGGCTGGGGCAACGACTGGGCCAATTGAGCGCAGAGCAGATTCGCGATTGCTTCCGAGCTGCCGGATATACGCAGGAAGAAGTCGACGGGTATTCGCGTGTAGTGAGCGAAAGGATCGCGGAATTGAATGCGTTGTAAACGAATCCAGGTGCGTAACGCGATGACAGAAACGCTGATTGCATTCCATAATATAAATTTGAATTGGCTCGGGCGAGTGCACCGGAAAGCACAACAGTGAAGCTGATCATCCAGCCGGGTGCCGGTGCAGCTCCTCTTCTCGATGCCATTAAAAAAGCCAAGAAAACCGTGGATATTGCGATCTTTCGATTCGATCGCGCGGACGTGGAAACGGGCCTGAAAGCAGCCGCGGCCAGAGGAGTGAAAGTTACCGCGCTAATCGCCTATCTGAATCGCGGCGGGGAAAAGCATCTGCGCGCGCTGGAGATGCGTTTTCTTGAAGCAGGAATCATCGTGGCGCGCACCGCAGACGACTTGATACGTTATCACGACAAACTGATCATTATCGACCGCCAGACGTTATTCATGTTGTCTTTCAATTTCACTCATCTGGACATCGATCACAGCCGGGGCTTCGGCATCATTACGAGGCACAAGAAAACGGTGCAGGAAGCCGTGAAGTTATTTGAGGCGGATTCCACGCGCACGCCGTACACCGCAGGGCTGGATACCTTCGTGGTAAGCCCGGTGAATTCGCGCGAGTCGCTGGGAACATTTCTGAAACGCGCAAAGAAACAGTTGCTGATTTACGATCCAGAAATATCCGACACGGAAATGATGCGCATTTTGCAGGATAGGGGCAAAGCCGGCTTGGACGTTCGCATCATCGGCTGCACCGGCAAACGGCTGGGCCTGCCGGTTGAAGAGCTGACGAAAATGCGGCTGCACACGCGCACAATCATTAAGGATGGGAAGCACGCGTTCATCGGCAGCCAGAGCCTGCGCCGCGCGGAACTGGATCAGCGGCGTGAAGTGGGCCTGATTATTCGCGATCCCAAGGTCGTAAAGCAGTTGTTGGATGCTTTTGAGTCGGACTGGGCATCGACAGACGCCGTGAGCGATGAGGCGGTCAAAGCACCACCTTCCGAGGCTCCGAAGAAAGAAGTGCAACGCGCGGCTAAAAAACTGGTTAAGGAATTGCACCCGCTGGCGGCAACGGTAAAAAAAGCGGTACAGAAGGTGGTGGCCGAAAATGGCGGCGACATTCTAGACAATAAACATTTGAAGACCACCGTAAAGAAGATGGTCAAAAAAGCCATTAAGGAAGCGGTGAAAGAGGCGGCGGCTAAGGAAAAGTAGCCCGAAGTACCAGGAGGTCCGATGCGAACAATAAAATTGGAGAAGAAAATAGCGTCAAGTTTGCTGCTAGCGGGGTTAGCAGGCGCAGGAATTTTGCTTGGCGAGGTTCGGCCCGGCGTTTCACAGTACGGCCATGCGGTGCGCGAGGTTGTGTTTCAAGCGCCGGCCTCGACGCCGGGTGCTCCTCAGGCCGCAACTCTCGATGCGACGGCCGGCTTCAAAGAGTTTACCGATCGGGTCCAGGATTACGTCAAGCTGCACAAAAAAATAGAGTCGACGATGCCGAAACTAAAATCGACTAAAGAGCCGGAGCTGATTGCCGGACACCAGAGTGCGATGGCGAGAAAGATTCGCGAAGCGAGAGAGCACGCGAAACGCGGGGATATCTTTACGCCCAAGGCCGTCGACGCCTTCCGGCAGTTGATCGCGAGCGAATTTCAAGGGCCGCAAGCGCCGCATGCGCAAGCCACCATGCAACAAGGTGCGCCACTCAAGGAAGTGCACGTCCGCGTGAACCATATGTACCCCGCGTCGGTTCCGTACACATCGGTGCCGCCTACGCTGCTACAAAAGCTACCGAAATTGCCGGAGGAGACCGCTTATCGCGTGGTGAGCCGCGACCTGGTACTTCTGGACGTAAAAACCAATGTAATTCTGGATTACATACCGGGAGTTATTCCGGCACAATCGTCTAGCGGGGGATAAGCATGCGTCGCAGGTTTTTTGTAGTCGGGCTATTTCTACTTCTAGCAGGGACCCAGCGAGCGGACGAATTCAAATTCCCACTGAAATCCAATTCCGTGCGCTTCGCGGCGATTGGAGATATGGGCACGGGCGACAAGGCGCAGATAGAACTTGCCGACCAGATGAATCAGCAACGAAACGCATTTCCCTTCGATACGGTGCTCGCGCTCGGCGATAACATTTATGGCGGACACTCCGCGGATGACTTTGAGAAAAAGTTCGCGGCCCCGTACAAAACGCTGCTGGATGCCGGAGTGAAATTTTACGCTTCGCTTGGCAACCACGACGATAACAGTGAGCGTTTTTATAAACCTTTCAATATGAATGGGGAGAATTACTACACGTTTAAAAAGGGCAAGGTGCGTTTCTTTGCCCTGGACAGCAATTATATGGACCCCAAGCAAGTGGATTGGCTGCAAAAACAATTGCAGAGCGCCGGGAATGACGACTGGAAAGTATGCTTTTTCCATCATCCGTTGTACTCATCGGCGCGAAAACACGGTCCCGCCACGGATTTGCGGTTGCTGCTGGAACCAATCTTCATTAAATACGGCGTGAACGTAGTTTTTGCCGGGCACGAACACGTGTACGAACGCATACAACCGCAAAATGGCATTTATTATTTTACGGAAGGCTCTTCGGGTCAGTTACGCGCGGGTGGACTGGATCGCTCCAGCATAACCGCGAACGGATTCGACAGCGACCGCGCGTTTCTTCTGGTGGAAGTTGCGGGCGATCAAATGTATTTCGAAGCGGTGTCGCGCTTGGGAAAAGTCGTGGATTCGGGAGTGATTCAGCGCCAGCAAACTGTTCAGCAGGCTGCTCCAGCCAAGCCGTAACAATCTTCCGTCATGCGAAGGATGGTTAGCCGGCGGAAGCGGTATTTTGCTTTTGGCGTTTCATGGCGTACATATTCTCATCGGCTCTGGACACCAGAGCTTCGACTGTTTCGCCATCGCGCGGATAGACGCTCACACCGACGCTCACGGAAATTGGCGGGCCATTACCGTCGTCGGCGATGCTGCTGCTAATGCGGCGAGCGACGGAATTCGCGGCTTCCGCTCCAGTTTCCGGCAACAAGAGAGCGAATTCATCGCCGCCGAAGCGCGCCGCGGTGTCGATATCGCGACAAAAAAGAGTCAGAGCGTCGGCCGTCCGGCAAAGTGACTGACTGCCGGCCAAGTGTCCGAAACTATCATTGAGCTGCTTCAGTCTATCCATATCGAACATCAGCAAAGCGAATTCCCTGCCAGTGCGATTCGAACGCCTGATTTCCATGTCGAGGGCATCGATCAAGTGGCGGTAGTTCGCGAGGCCAGTGAGCGGATCGCTGGCCGCCAGGCGACGCAAATGATCTTCGAGTTCACGCTGCTTGGTGATGTCTTCGACGATAACTTCGTAGGCGTCCAGTTGTCCGTGATCACCGAGAACTTCCTGCGCGCTCAAACGCACTTTCAAGCTGGAGCCGTCTCTCCGTACCCAATCGGCTTCCACGGGGTCGACTGCGCCCTCGGCCTGGCCTAAAAGTTGAGCGCGCCTGGCCGGGTCCGCGAGGATATTGCCGGTGATGTTCATGGCCAGCAATTCCTGCTTGGAGGAATAACCCAGCATGGTAACCAAAGCCTGGTTCACGTCAAGAAAAGAGCCCGTAGGGCTGCAACGACAGATGCCATAGGTGAGATTGCCGGCCAGTGCCCGGTACCGTGCTTCCAGATGGCGAAGCTTTTTCTCAGCACGATCACGCTCATGACGAAGGGCTTTTTCGTTCAGCGCGCGACGAACAGCCACGGGTAAATGACTGATGGCATCGACTTCCACACATTCGAAAACCCCATGCAGCAGAAGAGCTGCCCCATCTTCACGCGTGATGCCATCACCTAGAAGAATTAACGGAAGGTCATTCGTCAAGCGGGACAGATACATGGGCAGCTGGCCGGGACCGGATAGCTCCGAGCAATATTCTGCGATTACGATGTCGAAGGATTGCGAAGGCAGACTACTGGAAATTTGCGTGGGGTCCGCAATCTTGTCCGATTGCACCGAGAAACCTACGCGATTTAATTCATTTATACAGCGATCAACCTGGGCACGGTCGCGATGAGCAAAAAGAATCCGAACTTGCGAGCGCCGACCGACGGGTCCCGTAAGGGGCGCAGCAGTGTGCTGCGGCGGAGAAATGTGCAAATCAGACCTGGACGACATAAAGTGTGTCCCAAAACACGCGTAACAGCGGTGCTGCTCAGTCCAAGCTGACCATAATGGGTATCAGGGGACAATAAGGTGAACACCGGATGGTTCACAAGACGACACGGGCAAGTTTCACGCATCATAAAATGGTCTAACCAGGCGGTCAGACGGAGATTCTTTGCGCCGGAGCAGAGGAAATGTGGCGAGTTTCTGCAAAATATTTCCCTTCACGTCTCGTTGCGCGAAAAGGCCAAATCTACAGTGAATTCCCGACTTTTCATTCACGGCGGAACGTGGGAGAGTGAGTAGTCTGCGGTTGACCTTCAGATTCGTCCCCCCTGGTTGATCGACTGCCGAGTCGTGTCCTAGGTGACCCGCCGTGTACAAGAGTTTTTATGGGCTGACGAAAAACCCGTTTAACGTCAATCCCGATCCTCACTACCTTTATCTGACACCGCGAATGCGGCAGTCGCTGGACGAACTGACTTACGGCATCGAGCACCGCAAAGGCTTGATGCTGTTGACCGGCGAAGTGGGCACGGGAAAAACCACGCTGGTTAATCACCTGCTTTCCTGGCTGGAACACCAGAGTGCGCGAACAGCATTTATTTTTAACTCGCATCTGGATTCGAGCCAGTTGTTTGATTTTATTCTGGCGGATTTTGAGATACCCTCCACGCCGGCTAGCAGAGAAAATCCACTTTTGGCATTTAACGAATGGCTGCTGGCGCGGTATCAGGCGCGCGAGCTGGTCGTGCTGATCGTGGACGAAGCGCAGGGCCTGCCGGCGCATGTCCTGGAAGAAATCCGGCTGCTGCTGAATATGGAGACGCCGCACGAGAAAATGCTGCAGGTCATACTGTCCGGGCAGCCGGAGTTGGAAGTTAAGCTGAAGCGGCCGGATCTGCGTCAACTGCAACAGCGCATCGCGCTGCGATGCAAGACTGCGCCGCTTTCGTTGCATGAAGTTTATGGATACGTCGAGGATCGTTTGCACACGGCTGGCGCCGGGAATATTCCGGTGTTCTCGCCACAAGCGATCGAAGCGATTTCTACTTATTCGCGCGGCATACCACGCGTGATCAATTTGCTTTGCGAGAATGCGTTGATTAATGGGTACGCGGAACAGTTGCGGCCGATACCTGCGGGCATCATCGAAGATGCGGCGCGCGAATTGCAGTTCGACGAAATGCGGCCGGTAGCACCCCGACTACGGGCAATCGATGGCTCGTATAACGGTGCGGATACGCATGGCGGTGCGGCGGACCTGCACTCGATTCTTGCGAAGATCGAGGCGGATGCGGAGGCTGCCAGACGATCGTACGGCCGGCTGAAAACAAGTCCTTATCTGGTGAGCACTCCGGTGGCGGTGAGGCATACAACGTCGCGTGGTCCTGAAAGTAGCTTGCGGGAGCGGGCAGAAGTGGTTTCCGGGGCGTCAGCCAACAAAATTCAGCAGCAGCCTGTGCGGTCGTCGACGGCAACGCTGTTACCGTTAGCACCTGCCACCGCGCTGGATTCAACGAACGACATTTCGCGCGGAAAACGTGGCGGCTGGGTTAAACAAACGGCGCCGCTTTTTGCCGCTCTCCCAAATTTGGCCGAAGCACGAAAGTTTTTGCATTTGGCCGACGCACGCAGAATTTTTAGTTCGAAGGTATTGTATTTGGGCGAGGCTCAGAAACTTTTACAAAATGTAAAATTGCGCGCGACCGCTAAAACGGCGGTCGATACAGTTCGGCGGTTTGAATTTCCACGGAGGGCGAGACTCGTCGCGACTGAATTCGCGACTGAAATTAAAATCGGAGCGGAAGAAACGCGCGGTTTTGTTTTACAAACGTTAGCGCCTGCGGCAAGGGTGCATGCGGCCGCCGCGAAGAAGTCGATGGACGGCTGGGGCAGCCTGGTCGAGCAATGGTGGGCGCGCAATGTCGGAAACGATATCTACGTCAATGGTTTCATAGCGTCCGCTTCCCTTTCAACGCTGCTTTATTTTGTGGCGCGTCGGGTGGATCCGACCCAGTCGTGGCAGCGCCCCGGGCAGACGATCCTGGGCTTATTGGTTTTGTTGATGACTATTTTGTCCGTGGGTCTGGGAATTACGCTTTTGGTGCAGAACCGGGGCAAGTTGCGAATGGATGGCCTGGCGCTGAAAGCAAAAATGGTTCGCTGGTTGCGTGCCCCGATTCATCCAATGGCAATGCGTGAGATCGAATCGCTGGCCGGCAAGGCCCAGGCGGAGAGACGGCTGTAAGCCGCTCTATACCATTTTTAGTTTCAGATATACCGCGCGTCGCTTACTTCACTCGAAATTTCCTCTTAAAATCAAAACCTCTTGGCTGCTGGGAATTGCCCGCTGAGTCGGCGATAAAATCTGCGAGGTTACATCGCAGATTGGTCGAGGTCGATTTCACGCTTCGAGAAATCGCCAGCCGAGCAGGACGCCGGTGGCTGCGAAATGAGCTGAGGACGTTTCGCCAACGTGAATGGCGGTGATGCGCGCAAACAATTCGGGATTAGCGGCGAAGGTCCGGAGCGTACGTTGGCGCAAACGAGTGCGTCCGTCGAGCAACAAAATAAGGCGCGCCATCAAGGTCGAGCGCCAGGACAACCGGCGGTGCGCAGACTGATATTGCGAGAGATTACTTAACGCCATGGCGTCGGCTAAAACAACCGCCTGGCGAAAACTCAGGCTTAGACCTTCACCGGTGATGGCATCTACACCGCCGGAGGCATCACCAATTAATGCACAATTGTTGCGATAAACCCGAGTGAGGCGATGCATCATGCTTACGGCGCCGCGTTCGGAGCTTGCTACAGTTCCTTGACTCAACTTTCGAGACAACTCCGGGAACTCCATCAACGCGTCGTGCAGCCGCCAGTTGGGTTGGCGTGACATAACCACGACGCACACTTCATTTTGAGAGACCGGTGTCACGTATGCCTGTCCACTTTCGCCCCAGTGAACCTCCACGAATTCCGACCAGGGCGCCACGCGATAATGGCTACGGAAAGCAAATCGGGTGCTCTGCCGGCCGGGCATATCCAGGCCGATCCATTTTCGAACACGTGAGCGGCCACCATCGGCGCCTATGATCCATCGCGCGGTAACGACGTCACCGCAGGCAAGTTTCACGGCATCAGATTGCAGCGCAGTAACCGGTGATTCCCAGCGAAACTTGACTCCCAAAGAAGCCGCAGCGTTCATCATCTTTTCGTGCAGGACGGTGCGGCGGATTCCAATTCCAGTGAGGCCGGGAAACCTGGCGGCCACGGACGAATCGCGGTCGGCAAAGCGAATCCCGCTAAACGGGATACCCTGGTCAGCAACACCTTCCACGCCGAGTTGCCGCAGGGCAACGACTGAATCGGGCATCAGCCCCTCGCCGCAGGGCTTATCAACCGGCGGCTTGTTGCCATCCGCAACTATTACATCGAAGCCACGCTGGCGTGCGGCGATCGCGGCCGCCAGTCCGGCCGGTCCGCCCCCGATGACGAATACGTCCGTCGCTTGGTTCATGTTGTTATGACGACCGAACCTCCTGGCGACATTTCAATTCATTTGATGGGCGCTGTTGCGAAGTAAATTGTAAAGATGCAAGGTTGCAAATGTGGGATGCCTTCCGAAAACAAAAAGGAGGAGGCCCAAGGGAGTAGTATTCACAAGTGCAAAGATTCGAGACCGAACCGAAAGAAGGCGAAGAGAGATTCCTCGCCTCGGCGAGC
>CAXMLS010000756.1:0-8846 GCA_964194235.1 uncultured bacterium
GATGTGTATAAGAGACAGACTTGGGCCTTCGTCAATTGCGCCCGGGTAACTTCGATCGGCAATTCAAATCCTTCCGCTTCCCGCCCTTTGGTCACCTGGAAAATCCTGTCCGCACTTTCCTGTTCCGCGCGCAGCAGTTCCAGTGAGTGCCTCACCTTCGCGAGTTCCAGGTACGCCATCGCCGTCCGCACGATCACGCTGCTTCTCACATCTTCCAGGATAATTTTTTGGGCTTTCGCCTGCTCCTGGAGTTCTTTTGCCTGTCCACGCAACGGCTCATTCAAAACTTGCTGCGTGTAGCTCACATTGAAAATCGCAGGAGCGCGTCCGCCGGGCGTTTCCGGAATTCCGTACGTGTATCCCGCGCCCGATCCCGCGTAAATGTTGGGAAGGAATTCCGCCTTGGTAATCAGCGCGGAGTGATCAGCCAATCGTGCCTGGACTCTGGCGAGTTGCAAGTCCTTACTGTTCTGCAGCGCCAGTTCAATCGCTCGTTTCAGTGTGAGCGGGCCACTTTCTCGCGTTGTCGCCGCCGTTGGCGCCGAACCTTCTGCCGTCTGATGCAAAGTCTCTTCAGCCGACGGTCGTGGTGTTTGTAGCGCCGAATCTTGCGCGTAACTTGTACCGCTCAACAAAATACCGAGTGTCAATCCGGCAAAGATCCGTAACAATTTCCGCTTGGAATTTATCTCGCCGTTAGCCGCATCCACGTTTCCACCTCGTAATCCGCTCGCCATCTCTTCATCACCACATTCTATTCGTAGCGCAGCGACTCAATGGGCTGTAGCCTTGCCGCCTGATTTGCCGGCAAATATCCAAAAAATAATCCTGTAGAGCACGACACCACAAACGCGACAATCACACTTAGCCCCGACACGGGGACTCGCAAATTCCCGGGCAGCAGCGGTTGTATGCTCACTGGAATCGCTAGCCCAATCAAAATTCCCAGCACCGCTCCGCCGCCGCTGATCAAAAACGCTTCAATCAAAAATTGGTACAAAATTTCCTTGTGCGCCGCGCCAATGGCTTTGCGTATTCCAATCTCGCGCGTACGTTCTTTCACCGTAACCAGCATGATGTTCATGATTCCGATTCCGCTGATCAGCAGCGCAATTGCCGCAATCACCAGCAAAACAATAGTCAACGCCAGCGAAATCGTCCGTGCCGCGCCAAGTATCGCCACCAGCGTCTGCACGTCATATTCCGCTTCAATCGGATGCCGGCTCTTCAACAGCTGTGTCATCTGCCGCTCCACGCTGGGCACAGCCTCCGGGCTGACCGCTTGCGCATATAGCACGCGCAAAACGTCTTCGCCGGTGTAGTACTTCATCAGCGTCAGCGGAATGATCACCGATTCTTTTTGAATTTCGGAAAGCCCGAACGTTGCTACCCGTTCGCGAAAAACTCCGATCACCGTAAACGTCAATTCGCCCATGCGGATCGGCCGGTCGATGGGATTCTCGAGTCCAAACACACGTTCGGAAAGTTCTTTCGTAATCAGGCAAACTTTACTGCGCGATTCCATATCTTCAGCGTCGAAATACCGTCCGCGGTAAATCACCAGTCGACGGATAGCCTGAAATCCGGCGGTCACGCCAATCAAATTCACCGGCCGTTCAATCCCTTGCACCACCACCGACATCGGCAATTCACGCGTCCCGGCCACTTCCAGTACTCCCGGGATCATCGCTTTCACCGCAATCATATCTTCCATAGTAATTTCGTGGCTCAGAGGTTGCGATTTTCCGGTCGCATGCACCATTTCCGCCCAGACGAGATTGGAGCCCACGCCCTCAATCTGCGAAATTACGAATTTTCTGCTGGTAAGCGCCACCGTAACGACCAGCACGATGGACGCGCTGCCGATAATCACTCCCAGCGACGTAAGTGTCGCGCGCAATTTATTTGCCCGCAGCGCATCGATGGCCACTGAAACCGTTTCGCGCAAATGCATGGTCAGCTTTTCCTAAGCTTTTTCAATGCATCCTGGGCTATTTTATTTTTGGTATCCAGTTTCAAAGCGGATTCGTATTCCCTCGCAGCCTCATCCTGCTTGTTTTCGTTTTCAAACAGGCGCCCCAGCCAGTCATGCGCCGCGGCTGGGCTGGGATACGCAGTGCGTCTTGGAGCTGTTTTCAAATACTCGCGAAGCAGCCGTTCTGCTTCTTCGGGCTTTTCATTTTTCAAGATGAGCGCCGTTGCCTGGTAAAATTTCGCTCGCACATCTCCAGGTACCGCACGCTGCCCCGCATCAGCAACCGCCATCAACCGGCCTGCCTCGCTTCGTTTCACTGCGTAATCACCGACGTCGAAGATCAAGTCCGCGGATTTCGCTCCGGCAAGAGCTTGATCGAATTCCGCATCCGCCGCCGCAAAATCTTTTTTCTGGCGACGGCAATTCCCCGCCGCGTAATGCCCCTCGGCTGCATCTAGCGCCGCTAACTGCGCAATTTCTCGCCGCGCTTTGTCCTCGCCGCCGCCGGCGATGCTCGGAGCGGTGCAGTCGAATTCAATCAACGCCTGAAATGCGGAAAAGTTCTTTTTGTCCAGTCCAATGGCCGTTTCAAATTCCTGCCGCGCCTTCTTGGCCAGCCCTAGAGCCGACAGCCACCCGCTATGGTCGGCCTTCTCGCCATACGCTCTTCCGAGCCACTCGTGATAGATGGAATTATCCGGAGCCAGCGCAATCGCTTTCTCCGTGCTTCCGATTGCCGCATCGAACTCCCGCAGCTCGAAATGGCTTTTCGCCAGCAGCAACAGGATTTCGCCGTCTCGCGGATTTTTTGTCGCGGCTTCTTGCAGTATCTGTACCGCGCGTCCGTAATCGCTCGCCTCATACGCGCGGCGTCCTGGTTCTAAATCGTTTCCGCGTACTCCCTCGCCGTGCGCGCACAAAGTTCCCAGCGCAACGACTGCTGCGAGCGCCACTCGACCCGTCCAAATCACCCTCCGCTTACTGCCCATCTCGGTGCCCTCGAATATATGCGGAATCGGTACTCACAATTTTCACCGCGGTCCCATCGTGCAAAACCGCATCCCCCGGCAGCGCCACCATTTCCGTTTCCCGCAATCCGCTGATGACTTCGTAGCTGCTTGAGTCCGCAATTCCCACTTGAATTTCACGCCTCTCCAGCCGTGATTTCCCTACGCTTAGCGGATTCTTCATCACCACGAACACGTAGCGATGCCCGCCTTCGGAGTCCACCGCCGCGCGCGGCACCGTCAGCACATTCGTTCTCTCGTTCGAATGGATCCGCACGCTTACATTGATATTCGGCAGCAGTTCCAGTTTTTCGTTATCCACCGCGCACAACAGTTCGCCCACGCTGCGCGTACCGCGTGCCACCACTTGCTTTGGGATTACTTCCGTCTTCCCCGCCCACGCGCGATTCGGCAGCGCATCCCAGGTGATCTTTACCGGTTCGCCTGTCTGCAGCGCGCCCAACTCCGGTTCGTCGATGAACGCCCGCACACGCACGCGATGTAAATCCGCCATCTCCGCCAGGAGGTCTCCGGTCTTTACGTAATCCCCGGTTTTCACCGGCAGCGAATACAACGTTCCATCCGCCGGCGCGGTGATGTGCGCGCTATTCACTTTTTCCCGCAGCGCGGTAATCTCGCTTTGTAATTGTTGTACCTGAAGTGCGCCGCGTCCCGCGTCCAGTTTTACCCCTCGTTCGAATTCCTGCTTCGCCGCCATCAGCCGCGTTGCTTCCGCTTGCGCTTTACTTAAAGCCAGGTCGTTAACCGCCAGCTCATCCTTGGTTGCCGCTTGCTTCGCGATCAGTCGTTCCAGCGCTTCGTGATTTTTCTGCAAGCGATCGCGATCCGCCTCGATTTTGGACAAGTCGCCCGCTACGCGCGCGGCTTCATCCGCCTTACCGCCGCGCTGTGCGGCATGCAACTCATCCTGCGCGCGCAATAATTTTCCCTCCGCATCCGCAAGCTGCGCGCTCGCATCCGCTACGTTCAACTCCAGCAGAAGTTGCCCCTTCTTGACCTGCTGCCCTTCGACACCCAGCACCTTTTGCACAAAGGTATCCAGAGGAGCGCGCATAACATGCGGCGCAATCGGCTCCACTTTCCCGTTGCTCGAAATCGAAGAAACCAGCGTGTCGCGCACCGGCATGACCGCCGCGATCTTGGCTACCGGTTCGCGCCCGCTAAGGCGCACCAGCGCGTATGCCACCACTCCCGCCAGCACCAGAAGGATTAAAATCCGGTTTCGCAGCTTACGGTAATCCATTTTTCCTGTTCTTCGCGATTTCTACGGTTTTTCGTAATTTCGCGGCGACGAGCATCTAACGGCACGGTGCTGTCGCACCGGTGGCCCCTGCCCGCCTGGAGGGCTGCTGAATGGGATTGCTTGCCAAATATGTCATTCTAGCAAGCCCCGTGCGGCTTCCCGCTATAAACCTTTAGCCCGTTTCACGCTTGAACGATCTCTGTCATTTCTGCCTTCATTGGATGCATAAAGAGTATGAGACACTACCTCGCCTTTCCATATTTCTAGGTCGGTACCGCTACGGTGGTAACGATGAGCAGGCGTTGTAGCTCAGAACTAGAACAAACCAGATAGCGCGCCGTATTATCCTTCGCGTGCAATGGCAAGTCAGCGAAAGTTTGCCTGCTTCCCTTGCGTAGTACAATTTCTAGCGCAAACTGGTTTTAAATTCTTCGAGGCCCAGCGAATGATCGAAGCCCGCGGTTTGTCCAAACGATTTCAAGACAAGAAGCGCGGGCAAATCTCCGCCGTGGACAACGTCAGCTTCACCTGCCAGCCCGGCAGCATTTACGGATTGCTCGGTGCAAACGGCGCCGGCAAAACCACTACGCTGCGCATGCTCGCCACTATTCTTGAGCCCACCGAGGGCACCGCGCTCGTTTGCGGTCACGATATCGTGGAGCACCCCGAGTGTGTCCGCGCCAGTGTGGGATTTCTTTCTACCGCCACGGCTCTCTATCCGCGCCTCACCGCGCAGGAAATGGTGGAATATTTCGGCCGCTTGAACGGACTCGACGAAGCTACGCTCAAACAGCGCGTCGACGATATTTTCAAACGCCTCGACATGGACGCTTTTCGCGATCGCCGGTGCGACAAGCTCTCCACCGGGATGAAGCAGAAAACTTCCATCGCCCGCACCCTGGTGCACGATCCTCCGGTCATGATTTTTGATGAGCCGACCTTGGGGCTGGATATCATGGCCGCGCGTAACATCATCGCCTTCATCCGCGAATGCCGCGAGCTCGGAAAAACCGTGATCTTTTCCACCCACGTTATGAGCGAAGTGGAAAAACTTTGCGACGTCATTGGCGTCATTCACAACGGCACCCTGCTCGCTGAAGGCACTCTCCCACACTTGCGCGATACCTACAAAGTGCATGACCTTGAGGAGATTTTCGTAAAAATCGTCACGCCTCACGCACTACCGGAGGCCGTCTGATCATGCGCCTGCGCAATATCGGCATCGTCTATCGCAAGGAATTTCTAGAAGCCATTCGCGATCGCCGCACGCTGATTTCCACCATTCTCGTTCCTATTTTGCTTTTTCCCATGCTCACTGTGGGCATCGGTTACGTTGCCGTGAGCCTGATCGGCGAAGCCAGCCGCGAGACCGCCAAAATTATGGTGCTCAACGGCTCTGATTCGCCCGCCATCGTCGAAGGCCTCAGCAGAGTTAAACACTTAATTGTGCTGCCGGAATCCGCGAACTACGTGGACTTGATTTCCAACAAGAAGATTCGTGCCGCTGTGGAAATCCCCCCCGGCCTGCAGGCCGCCGTCGCCGTCGGTGAGTATCCCGCGGTCAAAATTTATGTTTTTTCCGGCGACCTGAAGTCCACCTTCGCCGCCAACCGTATCGAGAAATTCTTCGCTGACTATCGCGACAATCTCGTGCGCGGCCGCCTCACCGCAGAAAAGCTTCCACCCAGCTTGCTGAAACCTTTCGATATCAAGCAACAAAACGTCGTCTCTGCGGAAAAAGTTGCGGCGGAAACTTTCGGTGGGATTATTCCCTACCTCGTCATCATCATGTGTCTTACCGGCGCCATGTACCCGGCCATGGACCTTACCGCCGGCGAAAAAGAACGTAATACCATGGAAACCATTCTCTCCAGTCCGGTTTCCCGCACCCATCTGGTCCTCGGCAAATTCTTTTTAGTGTTGACCGCCTCGCTCGCCACCGCCGCTCTCTCTGTCACATCCATGGGCGTTTCTTCCTGGGTCATGCAGCAATTTCAACCTGCGGTTTCCGAGGAATCCAGCATACGAATCAGCCTCGGCCTTGGCGCCGTGCTCTCGGTATTCATGGTGGCCTTACCACTGGCTGTTATGTTTTCCGCCGCGCTGATCACCATCTCGCTTTTCGCCAAAAGCTACAAAGAAGCCCAGAGCTACGTTTCGCCGCTCATGGTCGTGGTCATCGTTCCAGCTGTCGCCGCTATGCTTCCCGGAATTGAATTGACTCCCAAGCTCTCGCTTATTCCGATTTTAAACGTCAGCTTGCTTTGTAAAGATCTCGTGGCCGGCACCTATCACTGGAACGCTATTCTGCTCATTTTCCTCTCCACCTGTTTTTACGCCGCCGTCGCTATCTTCATCGCCATAAAAATGTTCCAACGCGAATCCGTGCTCTTCCGCTCCTGATCACACGCGCTCACATATCTCCTGTAACACAGGTTTAAACAACACGCAGTTCGCCAAAACCGCTCCAGCGAGGTCTCGGAAGTTATCAACACGTTGTAGCCTTTCACTTAAGCTCGCTTTCAAACTTATTTGCCGGGGCCGCCGGCTACCTACTGCGGCGGTATGGGAGCTTGCCGAGCTTCCCATTCCTGGCTCAATTGCCGCACCGTTTCTCTTAATCGCACCGCCAGCGCGGCAATCGTCTCCACTCGCTGCTGGCCGCCCCGCGGCAATCGTCCGTCGTTCCTCATGGTAATTTCCGCCAGCAGCAGTTCCGCATTCCCCAGAATTCCCGTAAGTGGATTATTCAATTCGTGGCGCAACACTTCCCCAAAATCTGTCGGCGCATATCCGGAATATGTCGAGGCCCTGCCGGCCTTCTGCTTGGCGCGCGTCAAATACTGTTCCACCAGCCCGATCGTTACCCGCATACAATCGTCGCTGCGCGGAACGTATTCCACCGCTCCCGCGGCAATTAAAGCGTTGAGGCACGGCTCGTGTGCCGCTCGTCCCAACACCACTACCGGGGCGTACATCCCCAGTGCATGTACTACCGATTCCAATCCCCGCGTGTTTCCGTGCGGATCCCAGGTAGATATTTCCTCCGCCAGCAAAATTACGCTGGCCGCGGCTTCTCCCAAGCTGAGTAACGCCGCGGCCACGCAGCTCGCTGACGACACCCGCACGTCCGGCATCTGCGCCTGCAAATCTCGGCGTGCCGCCGCGCTCCAGGACGCGTCATTGCTTACCAGTAAAACCGTCTGGTTTCCCGTAACGTTCACCTTAGTCCGGCCTCATCACGTCTTCCTGTTTTTTATGCTGCGTGGAGCGGGGGAACGCCGCGGCCCAATATTTCCCGTACGCGTTCCTTCAATTCCTCCATGTGAAATGGTTTGGCTACATGTGGGATGCGGTGCCGCTCCATGAATTCGTGGGTGTGCGCCGAAACCACGTCACCGGTAACAAATAGAAAGCGTTTACTCAGCAAATTTCCCGTGCGCACCAGCGCCTGATGAAAGTGCTGCCCATCGAGACCCGGCATCTTCATATCGCAGATCACCAAATCGTAAATTTCGCGCTCCGCTTGCTTTAGCGCTTCTTGCCCATCCAGCAGCACATCCACGCGAAAGCCTTCGCCTTCCAGAACATCGCCAATCAGCCTTGCCACCGTGGGCTCGTCTTCCACCACCAGAATGCGATTGCTCGCTGGCCGGAGAATTCCGACCGCGACCGGCAACGCGGCATTGTTCGCCGTCGCGGCAATCTTATTCTCGAAAGAGCTTTCACGAGCGCGGTCGGCACGCCTGCCGCCTTGCGGCGTGGAGGCCGCAGCCATCGGTAATTTTTCTCTTGCGGTGCTCGCGGCCGCGCGCAGCGCGATAGAGAAGGTCGCTCCGCCGTTCGGAGGGCTAGTTACATTTACATGCCCGCCATGTTCCTGCACGATGCCTAAAACAATGGCCAGCCCCAGGCCCGTGCCCGTGCCGACCGGCTTAGTGGTGAAAAACGGATCGAAGATGCGCTCCAGAATCTCCGCGGGAATTCCCGGCCCGTCGTCGGCAATCTCCAGCAGCACTCGCTGGTCCCCAATTTGTTTCGTGCGAACGCGGATTGTGCCGCCTCGCCCGCGTTGATCCAGCGCCTGCCTTGCGTTGCCGGTTAAATTCATTAACACCTGCTGCAGCCGCCCGGCATCTCCATGCACCAGCGGCAATTCGGGATCCAGGTCCATCTCAATGGTGATATTTTCTTCCCCCAGGCTGGCTTGCTGTAGTTCCATTGCCTGTTGCACCAGTTGATTGAGCGCCACCCGCCGCAATTCCGGTTTACGGTCGTGCGCGTTAAACAACAGTTGCCGCAGGATGCTGCTGGCGCGTTCCGCTTCCTGGGAAATCTTGCGCACTTCGCGGCCATTCTCCGGACTTTGTTCCCTCTCCAGCAGCCGTTGCCCGTAGCCGAGGATGCTGGTCAGCGGGCTGCTCAGTTCATGGGCTACGCCGGTAATCAACTGTCCCAGCGCCGCAAGTTTTTCCGTATGCAGCAGCTTCGACTGCGAGCCGCGCCGCGCCGTGAGGTCGCGATAAATTTCCACCCGCCCAAGCCGCCGCCCGCCGGCGTCCAAAATGGGGCGAGCCGCTCTCTGCACAATTCGTAACGT
>CAXMLS010000757.1:0-1910 GCA_964194235.1 uncultured bacterium
GCGTTGAGTTCAGAAAATATGCCGATGAGCACTCGCTGAGTATGCAAAGCGTACGGACAGAACGCAAGCGCGAGGGAGTGAAATGCAATTTTTAGCGGTTGATGGTGGTTAAGGCGGGGACGAGGTCGCCGAGACTGTCGAGATAAATATCGGCGGGATGGGCGACTCGATCGTGGACGCCGAAACCGTAATTCACCGCGGCAGCCAGGATGCCCGCATTGCGGGCGGTCTGCACGTCGACTTCGGAATCGCCGATGAGCAGAGCTTCGTCAGGTTGCGCGCTGAACTCGCGAAGAATGATGTGAGCTCCGAAGGGATCGGGTTTTTTTGAGGCAAAACTGTTTCCGCCGTAGACGGCGCGAAAATATTTAGCCAGGCCGAGGCTTTCCAGGATGCGCACGCTGATACGCTCGGGTTTATTGGTGAGCACGGCCATGGGCATAGAGGAAAGCTGGTCGAGCGCTTCGGGAACGCCGGGGTATGCGCCGGTGTTGTCCATCTTGTGCTCTTCGTAATAACCGAGAAAAAATTTGAGCCCGCGATCGAGATCAGCGGGACTGGCGTTCTGGCCGAGAGCTTTGGCAACCAGCACAGGCGCGCCATTGCCGATATAACTGGAGATGAGTTCCTCGGGGAGTTCCGGACGTTGCAGCTCGCGGAGCATGGCGTTCACGGAATGCACCAGGTCGAGTTTGGAATCGATCAGCGTACCGTCCAGATCGAAAATCAGCGCGCGAATGGAAGAGAACCGTTGGTCGGGCATGGACATAAATATTCTAAAGCAATCCGGCGAGGAACGGCGCATCGATGGATGTGCGACGATGGATTTTTTTAACGGCTGGATTTGGGCCTGGAAGCGGGTTGACTCTACAATCTTGGCGTGGACCATCACATTGTTGCGAGTGTGAGCATTGCCGGCACGTTTCTGGATGTGCTCGGCACGCTGTATCTGGCGTACGACCTGCTGGGCGGAGAGCACGGACCGTTGCGGCTGCTGACGCGCGCGGTCACGTATTCCATGGTCTTCGGTATTGGATATGGCATCGGACTGGGTTTTTTCTTCGGGCTGGCTGCGGGCATCGCTACGGGCTTCACGGTGGCGATCGAGCTGCACCGCGTGGCACGAGGGCAAGAACACTACCCGCTTGGGTGGGAGACTTTTTTCAGTGCGCTCCGCGGATTGGGTTTTGGCGTAGGACTTTTTCCGATCGTAGGGCTGCGATTCGCGACGGCTTTCGGTGCGCTGATTACCTTTGGGCAGGTGATCGCTTATTCGCGGGGAATGCGACCGGCGCTGGACTACGATTCCTCCGGTCGGCCACGGATTACCCAACGGCAATTCTGGGGCACGGTGGTTCGCACGATTGGCTATGGTGCGACGGCAATCGCGTGCAGCGCGCTGGTGCAGCATCTTGCGCACCCGTGGTTGTTTGGACTGCGCGTTGGCCTGGTGGCGGGAATCGTGACGGGAGCGGGCATCGCGATCAATCCATTCATTGAATACTACGCTGAGAATTTACCGGAACGCAGGATGGGAGTTCTGGGAATCGTGCTAATACTTTTAGGATTTGCGTTGCAATCGTTTCAGTACTGGATTGCGTTGCTGGATGTGCGCGTGACGTAACAATTGTTTTTTTATTGTCGACTGCAGGGGGGGAATATTTTACAGGATCACGGCAAAACTTTTCCGGCATGGTAAGCGCGAGCGGTTCGACGACTTTCCCTATGAAGTTCGCGTAAACTGGATTCTGCAAATTTGAAAAGCTTCCGGAGATTACATGGCACAGGTTTATCCATTTCGCGCATTTCGCTATAAACCCGCACACGCAAAGTTCGAGGATGTGTTGACGCAACCGTACGACAAAATTTCGCCGGCGATGCAGGACAAATACCTGTCTCTTATACACATC
>CAXMLS010000758.1:0-5669 GCA_964194235.1 uncultured bacterium
AGATGTGTATAAGAGACAGTACCGGAACAGATCAACTCCGGCAACAAATTCAGAATATCCGCCAGCAATTTCCCGGTGATATGGCGGTATACATGAAGAACCTCCAGACTGGCGATGAAATCGCGCTCGATGCCGACACCATGTACGAAACTTTCAGCGTGATCAAAATCCCGATCATGGCGGAAGTGTTTCATCAAGCTGAAGCCGGAAAACTTTCGCTCGACGAGCGCATCGCGTTAAAACCGGGCGACCAGCGGTTACCGTCCGGAGTGCTTTACACGCTGCAGCCGGGGCTGAATCCCACCATCCGAGATCTTATGACCCTGATGATCATCATCAGCGACAATGTGGCCACCGACCTCCTCGCGGATAAAGTCACGCGCCCAAGTGTGACCAGCTACATGCACGAACTTGGGCTGAAAAATACCAACGTTGAGTTTTCCGATCTGGATTGGGATCGCAAATGGCTCAGCTCGCTCGACCCAAGCTACAAAACCGCGCCCGGCGACAAGACCGTACAGTTTCCCTTCGACAAATTTACCGAAGCGCAGGTGCAACACGCATTTGGCGAAACCATCTACAATGCCGGAATTTATTTCGGTCACAGCACCGCTCGCGAAATTGGCCATCTCTTTGAAATGATTCAGCAGAAGAAGCTGGTTTCGGCGCCGGCCAGCGAATGGATGCTCGCCACGCTGGAAAAGCAGCAGGTGAACAATCGCTTCCCGAAATATCTGCGCGACGTGACCATCGCTCATAAAACCGGCGACGGACAACCGTTCATCGCCAACGACGCCGGTATTCTGTTCATCAAAAACCAGCCGGTGGTATTGGTGGTATTCACCGGCCATCATCGCGGGGAGACGGAATCCTTACATGACGCCGTTGCGCGCGTAGCGGCATTGGTCGGGCAGCATTACGGCTCGCAATTGTCTTCGGACTATAAGTGACTACACGATTGCTGAAGCGAAATGAAAAAGGACAGCGAAAATGTTCACGAGTTGGCCGCGGGAAATTTCTAATTGCAGAGCGCCGCGCCGCCGGCAATACCTGAATTGGCGCCATAGTGCGCCGGAAGCAGCGGAATTTCCTGGCACCGCGAGTTGATGCACCACGCGGGCAAGCGTTCTCGAACAGCTCCAAAAAAAGCCTGCAGCACCGCGGCCACTCCACCGCCCACAACGATTACGTCCGGCTCCAGAAGATCGATAATATTCCCCAGCCAAACCGTCAACAGTTCGACAGTCTCCAGCAAAGTCTCTTTCGCAACCGCGTCTCCCGCCGCATTCGCCTTGCTCACCACTTCGCAGGTAACGCCGTCGATCTTGCCTTCGACGAAATCGAGAATTGCCGATCGCCCGATATTTCCCGCTTCCAGCTTCGCGCGCGCGCGTTTTGCGATGGCCGGTCCGGCAATGAACACTTCAATGCATCCGCGTTTGCCGCAACTACACTGGGGCCCGCGGTAATCGATGCTCACGTGCCCGCCTTCCGTGGCAGCGCCGGTGCGGCCGTTGTAAATATGCCCATCCAATACCAAACCAGTCCCCACGCCCGTGCCGAGCGAAACGTAAAAGACTTTTGAATAACCTTTTCCCGCGCCCCAAAGCACTTCGGCCAGCGCCGCGGCGTTTCCATCATTCTCGATTTTTACCGGGAGCTGATACCGTTTCGAAATTTCCGCCGCCAGCGGATAATTGCGCCAGCAGGTAACATTGGGAGGATTGATGACCACGCCAGTATTCGGATCCAGCGGCCCAGGCGCGCAAATCCCAATGCCGCGGATCGTGCGTTGCTGTTTTTTCGCCAGTCCAAAAAGGTGATCGATAGCTGCCGCCACCGCGCTGAATCCCTCGACAGCGGATTTGTCACTTACCATCGGCACTCGCGTCACATCATCAATCGCTCCAAGGTTATCGACCACACCCGCGGCCACCTTGGTTCCTCCCACATCGACGCCGATTACGTACGTCTTCGGAGTTGCGTTGGTCATCGATCGGATCTCTTCCGAAGTTTACTGCGCAAACGCCGTGGGCCGTGATCCGCGCAGCGCGTAGTACAAAATGTACAGGTAGCAAACTGCCGGCAGCACGAAGGCATGGTGAATTCCAAAGCGATCCGCAAGCGCGCCTTGCAGCACTGGCAGAATCGCGCCGCCCACGATCGCCATCACCAAAATTCCCGACCCATCGCCCGTCAACGGTCCCAGCTTCGCGATCCCCAAAGTAAAAATACTCGGGAACATTACCGAATTGAACAGCCCTACGAGAATGATGCTCCACATCGCGACGTGGCCGGTCGTCAGCATCGAGATGCACACCAGTGTGCACGCCGCAATCGCTGCGGTGCCCAGCACCGCGCCGGTTTTCACCTTCTGTAAAATCGCGGAGCCGATGAAGCGCCCTACCATCGCGCCGCCCCAGTAATACGTCACGTATTTCGCGGCCATCAGTTCGGGTAGATTTCCGATCTCGCGCTGCCCGAAATAGTTAATCAGAAAACTTCCGATGGACACTTCCGCGCCGACGTACACAAAAATGCCCACCGCGCCCAGCACCAGTTGGCGATATTTCCACAAACTGGTTTTCTCGCCTGTGACATTGTGCCGTTCCGCTTCAGGAATTGCCGGCAGCTTGAACATCGCAATTACCACCGCAAATATGATCAGCGCGATACCAATCACCAGGTATGGAAGTTTCACGGAAGATGCTTCCTGAACGCGATACGCCTGGAGAACATCCACCGACATCTGCCGCGTTTCCGTGGCGGCTTTGGAGCTGGCATTCAAAATCAGCAGACCGCCGAGGTACGGTCCGATCGTTGTGCCCAGCGAATTAAACGCCTGCGTGAGGTTCAACCTACTCGACGCGGTTTCCGGCGGCCCAAGAACGGCCACGTACGGATTCGCGGCCACCTGCAGCGCGGTGATCCCCGCGGCCAAAATCATCAGCGCGCCGAGGAACAACGGAAAAGACGCCGTGCTCGCTGCGGGAATAAAGAGCAGCGCGCCGAGTCCCATGGTAAACAACCCTGTAACCATGGTCTTTTTGTACCCGATCGTGTCCACGATCTTCGAGGACGGGATCGAGAAAATAAAATACGCCGAAAAAAACGCAAACTGAATCAGCATCACCTTGGTGTAGTTCAAATCGAAAATCGATTTCAGGTGCGGGACGAGGATGTCGTTGAGGACGGTAACGAATCCCCAGAAAAAGAAAAGCGTCGTCACCATGGCCATGGCCGTAACGTTGGTGGACGACGGTGATGGCCCTGTACTGGCCGTTGCGTTGACCCGCGTGCCGGTATTTACGATTGCCATTGAATATTGCCCCCGTTACTTGATGGATAGCCGCTCGGCGGAATATTGTTCTCGGACGTTCTGGCTCACAAACTCAACAATCATCGGCTCTGGCTGCACAATGTTAGAGCCGCAAGATGATGCCATAAACGCCCGTCTTAGAAGAAAGATATTGTGGCGGCCCGGCACACTAACCGCGATGGGATAAATACGCCGGTTTCAACGGCCGTTTTGAACAGGTCTCGTCCAGCCTACTTTAGACTTTCGATGTACGCGATGAGCGACTTCATTTCGTCCGGTGGGAGATCCACTGGGGGCATGCCGCCAGCAGTCATCTTGCCCGTAGGATTCTTGAACAGCGCGGCCAGCTGCCCGGCCGAAAACTTTGCAGAGATTCCGACCAGCTTGGGACCCGCCGCGGTACCCACGCCCGCATCGCCATGGCAGGCGTTGCAGGATTGCCCGTCGAAAATTATTTTGCCTTTCGCGGCGACCGGATCCGCCAGCGTCACGTTTGCCGCGGCCAGCGAAGCGGAAGAAAGCTCCGGCTCAAACGGTTTACGCGTATAGTCTTCTTCTTCCGTTTTTTGCTTAACTAACTGCTGCGCGACTCCGGCATCGTGCTTGTCCACATACTGGCTGCGCAATCCCAGCGCGATCAGCACGGAAAACACGAAAATATAAGATCCCATGGCCACTGGCCGCTTCCACGGGCGCCGCTCCACGCTACGATCGAAAAAAGGCAGCGCAACGACCGCCAAAACAAGAACGGTTGGAATCACCAGGATGCCAATCACCGAAGCTGCCCCGTGCCAATATTTCAGCCACTGGAAAATAGGCAGGTAATACCATTCGGGCCGGGGAATATATTGCGCATCTGCGGGATTTGCGGCAGGGCCCAGTTGCATAGGCGCGAAAAAGGACATCACACCAAGGCCAATGATCAGCAGTGCCGTCAGCGAAAGATCCATCAACACCTGGCGAGGGTAGAAAAGTTCCGCCTTCTGCTCCGGCTTGAAGGGATTTTCGGTAACCGGCCCCGCAGCGCCCGCTTTGCGAAAAATAAGAACATGCGATGCCACCAGGGCGAAAATTCCGGCAGGAATTAAAAACACATGCGCCACGAAAAATCGCGAGATCGTCAGAGTTCCCATCTCGGTTCCGCCGCGCATCATACGTTTCAGGCTTTCCCCCAGCAGCGGAACTTCACTCACCGCATTGGTTCCCACCGCGGTCGCAAAATAAGCTCGCTGGTCCCAGGGCAACAGGTAGCCGGTGAACGCCATGCCGAGTACCAGCGCAAAAAGCACGCAACCTGAAAGCCACAACAACTCGCGCCGTCCTTTGTACGCCCCATATATGTACGTTTGCGAAAGATGCAGCAGCAGTACCACCACCATGGCGCTCGCCCCGTAGGCGTGCAGGCTTCGCAGAAAAGACCCGGCGGTAACGGCTTTCGTGATGTACGCAACGGTGGTGTGCGCGTGATCGGCCGACGGCACATAATACAGCGCCAGAAAAACTCCCGTGATCACCTGCGAAATAAATATGAACAGCAGCCCCGAACCAAAAATGTAAGCGAAGCGCGCGCCGCCCGGAATCGGCTCATACAGCGCGGTCTTCAGCAGCGTATCCAGGCCGGTTCGCTTGTTCAGCCATCCCCACACCCCGTTCTGACGTGCCGCCGGGAGCTCACTTTGATTTTTGGGTGTCGCGTGCATCCCTGAAACCATTCCTCCTCAGCCGATGACTTGCTTGTCCTGCACCAATTGCCGGAAATATTGAAATCGCACCACGACTTGTCCGTCCTGAATGGACGTTTCCAGCGTATCCATCCCGCGCTGCGACGGGCCGCTGACGCGCGTTCCATCCGGCGCAAACGTCGCGCCATGACATGGGCAAACAAATTGGTTTTTTGTTTTGTTCCAGGGAACCGTGCAACCCAGGTGCGGGCAAACAGAAGTAAGAACACGAAGTTCACCTTTCGCGTCCTTCGTTATGTACACAGCTTTTTCGGAAATGGTTTTGCGCCAGCCGTCCACTTGCTCGATCTGAATGGTGCGCATCTCCGGTTCGCTTAACGTGGAAAACTCGCTCAATGCTCCGACGGGCGAACCCTTCAGTTCCGTGGTCCGGCGCAATAGCGGAAAAAGCGCAAAGCGAATCAGCGGCACCGCTAGCAGCACACCGATGAAGGCCGCGCCGACTCCCAACAAGGCACCGAGAAAAGAGCGTCTGTTTTCCACCGTTGGCGCCGGCGCGTAAACATTCTGATTGATATTTTCTGGATCTCCCCCGCGAGCACACATCGCATTCTCCCGTGACCGGTACTTCGCAATGCCATGATATAGCGCCTGTCTCTTATACACAT
>CAXMLS010000759.1:0-2069 GCA_964194235.1 uncultured bacterium
AGATGTGTATAAGAGACAGGCACACGCTTACCTGGACCGGCGGAACGACTCAGAATGTGGTCTGGAGCGAAGATTCGAAATTGTTTTACATAAATAGCGCGGAAAAGGGCGTTCGTATGGGCAGCATATTTCAAGAAAGCGTGGAAGGGTCGGTACCGCAGAAACTGGTAGACGGTTGCGGGTTTACTTTTGGCGCGGCGCCCGGTGGGCAATTTCTAATCACACTGATCGCGGGTGGAGACAAGGCTGGAATTTATGAATTTTCTCTGGCTGATCGAACGTGCACTTCGCTATTGCCGGGAGTGGCGACGTTTGGATTAAACTTCGATCTTGATGGCAAGTCCTTTGTATACGCAGTGCCTTCGCGCAGCGATGTTACGGTTTATCGCCAGAACTGGCAGGCCGGCAAACTCATTGGCCAGCCACAGGTTACGCTGAAGCTTCCTTTTGCATTTCCGCTGGTCAGTGGTGGGAACGCGTATGACTTTTCGCGCGATGTTTCCACCGTGGTGTATGCGCGGCCGGGCGGGCACGCCGACCTGTATCTTCTTAGCCAAAAATAACGCGGAGATGGGTTGGTTGATGTCTTTTGTGCGAGAAAGCGCCACGAAGATACATCCTCCCGATGGCCATGCGTAAGCGAAAACCGGCGGTTGAAGAACTAGTGGGTGATGGACTTTTCCGGGTACAGGCGCTCAAACTCCGGGTCGCCATGGAGGAGGTTAAGGTCGGGATCGCGGCGCGCCCAGACAGCGTCCTTGGAACCGGCGATGGAAGGAGTGTCGGACATGGGACATGGAGTTTGCCTCAAACGCAGGCCCACACGCGAGTACGGCGTGTGGGGCACCCAGGTACCGGAAGATTCAGCGGCTAGGCCGCGGGGATAAGAATTTGGGTGAGTAGCTGATCCTCAGGTGTGGTTCTTGGATCGTTGGCGTAATTCTCTATGCAGTAATCGTCGCGCATCTGGATTTTTTTCTCAGCGACGATTTCAAAAACGCGGCCGGAGGCTGCGGGTAAGTTTGAGTAGGGTCCAGTCAAAACAAAACGGCTGTATTTCCCGCCGGGGAATTTTTCGTATTGCAGGCCTGCGGGTAAATCTGTGGGTTTTGCGGCGAGCGAAACACCCGCGCGATATATTTTTGGTCCTACTTTGTAAAGGCTCATGTATCCAGTGATTTCATTGTTTTCTGAAACCCTGGTCTGGAGGGTATGAAGGTCTTGCCAGGCTTGGGGAGCGGTATTCTGGAAAGGGCCTATTCTTTCGATAAAAACGTAATGGGTTTCGGGCCAGGTGACGATGTCGGGTACCTGCGTGAGATTCATGAAGGCTCCTTGGGGCGTTGAAATTAGTTTTGATAGTTAATCGGGAGTTTGGCCGCGATTGAGAATGGCGCTTACTACGGTTCCGTTTTCGTCGGACTTAATTTGCAGGGTGCCGCCGAGTTGCCTGATCCGCTCGCGCATACCTCCAAAACCCACGCCGGTGCGATGCGAGGTCGAAAGTTCCCGTTGTTTTTCGCGGGGGATGCCTTTTCCGTTGTCCTGCACTTCGATTATGAGGTTCTCGCCGTTTTGATAAATGCGAATCGCCGCTGTAGGACTTCCGGAATGGCGATGAATGTTGGTCAGACATTCCTGGATGATACGGAAGATGGCGAGTTCCGTGTCGCTCGGCAGGCGGCCGAGATCCTCCGGGATTTGTACGTCGACTTTGATCTTGCTGCGTTCCGCAAATCCATCCACGTACCATCGCAACGCGGAGGCAAGGCCGGCTTCGTCGAGCAGCGGCGGGTGCAACAGATACGATATGGTGCGAATCTGCCTGGCGACTTCTTCCAACAAGTTACCGTTGTCCACAACACACTTGGCGGTGGAGGGAGTAAGTTTGTGCGCTTCGCTTTGCACCACCCCGATGTTCATGCCGATGGCTACAAGAAGCTGTCCGACACTGTCATGAAGTTCACGAGCCAAGCGCCGCTGTTCATCATCGCGAAGATGCAGCAGACTGGCGGAAAGTTCACGAAGATTCTGGTTCGCAGTGTTAAGCCTGTCTCTTATACACATCT
>CAXMLS010000760.1:0-2223 GCA_964194235.1 uncultured bacterium
ATGTGTATAAGAGACAGGGCCACTATAGTGGGAGCGAGTTTTTGGCGAAATAGCTCCGAGGCACGAGTTGCTCGATCGGCAAAGAAATTATCGTCGCTGAGCAGCAGCAGTGCATCGGCCTGCTCGATGGGGTCTTCGACAACCCAGGACTCCCCCGCTAACCGAAGCAGCGGACGACGGGCGAAATAAATTGCCGCGCAGAAGACGAGGAGAAAAAGTAGCGACACCAGGCTGCCGATAATTCCACCGCGCTGCGATTTATAGTTTCGTCGCGCACGGCGATGGATCATGAATTGGGGTCCAACAATCGCAGGCGTTCGGCCGCCTGCTCGGGCAGCACCGCATTGAAATACACCTCTTTAATGCTGTAGGACTTGCTGCGCTTTTCAACGATGGGAAGTATCTCGATGTGCCAATGGAAGTCTTCGGACAGGGTCTTCCAGTAGCCCGCCAATTCGCCTTTTTTGCTGCGAGTGTTCGGGGCGGTGTGCACGACGAGGTGAAACGCAGGGGCCACTTTTTCCAGTCGACGCAGAACCCGCCCCAGTAGTGCGGCGAAATTCCTGCGATTCGACAGTGGGCGGGGCTGCTCGAACAGATGGTTATGGCGCCGATGCATCAGCCAAACTTCGTAGGGTACGCGTGATGCGTAGGGACACAGCGCGTAATATTCGCCCTGAACGTCCACGATGCGCTTGCCCTGCTTCTCTTCCTGTCGCACCACATCGCAGAAGATGCACCGTTCGCGATCTTTATACCATTCGTGCGCGGCGTTTAACTCGTACTTGATGCGGCGCGGCACAAAAATCGTGGCGGTGATCTGAGAATGCGCGTGAGACCACTCTTCGCCCGCCTCGGCGCCCTGATTTTTGAAGACGCTGACGTATTTGAAGCGCACGTCTTTCTTTAAGTCGATGATGCGCGAGGACCAAGCCGCCAGCACACGCTCAATTTCTTCGTCGGTAAACTGCGAGAGCCGTTTGTCGTGCTCCGGGGCCTCCACCACGACCTCGTGCGCACCGGTTGGACCCATCTTGTCGTACATGCCTTCGGCGAGCCGGCCGGCTTCGCCTTCGATGCGATACAGGGGATCGGGATGCGGCAACACCCGGACCTGGGCTGGCCCTTCCGGTGGGGAAACCAGGATGGGCTTCCCTTCCGAGGATGGATGGTCGAACGGGCATGTTTGCGGCGAGTCGTCCGGCGTCCGTTTCTGGCCCTGGACTACCCAGCTTTGCGTTATGGGATCTCTTCTAATTTCCATTAGGGGTCTTTGGCCAAAGCTTCGACACTTTCAGGATTTACTGTTTGCAGGTAAAGCGTTCGTCGTTCGAAAAAGTATTCGTGAGTATTGTATCCGCTTCGTTGCAGACTGGCAGCGGGATCGTGACTGAGTTTTACATTCGGGTCGTAGTTTCTTTCGGCGTCCTACAATTGTCAAGCAATGGCAAAGGCCATGTTATTCTCGAACAAAATATGGATGCAGATACGAAGTTTATGCAGGAAGCGCTGACGGAAGCGCGCGAAGCGGCGGCGGCCGGTGAAGTTCCCATCGGCGCGGTACTCGTGCGCGACGAGCGTGTGCTCGTGCGCGCGGGCAACCGCACCATTCGCGATTGCGATCCCACGGCCCACGCCGAAATTGTGGTACTGCGCGAAGCCGCGCGGATACTGGGGAACTATCGACTGACGGACACTACGCTGTACGTCACGATCGAGCCTTGCAGCATGTGTGCCGGCGCCATGATTCAAGCGCGTGTGGCGCGCCTGGTCTATGGAGCGGACGAACCGCGCGGGGGCGCGGTGCGCTCCTGCTTCGAAGTGCTTTCTCACCGGGAGCTGAATCATCGCGTCGAAGTAACTTCAGGGATCCTCGCCTCCGATTGCAGCGAGGTAATCCAGTCCTTCTTCGCAATTCGCCGCCAGTAGTTCACCCCGGTAATTCGCCGCCACTGATTCGCCGCTAGCGATCTGTAGAGAAACCATCGCTAGTCATGAAATGTTTAGTCGAGAATTAGTTGAGCGTGAGGCACGCATTCCAGCATATCGGTATCTCGGCATAGCCGCATTTCTGCGCGTGCTTACTCGAAGGCCGATTGCCCGGGAGAGAAGCCCTCTGCTACGATGAATCCTCACAGCCGCGGAGAGGTGTCTGAGCGGTTGAAAGAGCTCGCCTCGAAAGCGAGTGTAGGAGAAATCCTACCGTGGGTTCGAATCCCACCC
>CAXMLS010000761.1:0-2023 GCA_964194235.1 uncultured bacterium
GATGTGTATAAGAGACAGGTCCTGAGATCTGACCATGGCGGCGATGAGCTGCGCCGTCTGAATGACGCGAGGCGCTGCCGGTGCGGCCGGCGCTGAAGCGGAGTTGGCAACGGGAGTCGCGGACGGAGAAGCGGGCGCTTGCGTAGGCGGTGTTTGCGTCAGTGTTTCCATGGAATGCACCTTTGTATTTGGCCGGGGCTTTCGGAGGCCGTAGTTGCCTGCGAGAGTGGTGAATGGTCATCTCTGTGGCATCTCCATATTAAGCTGCCGCGCGGGTTTGGCGGGTTTGGAGTGGTGAAGAATGGCGTGAAGATTACTAACGATTTGGATTGCCGCGGGCGAGCTGTCGTAATGAGGATTAGCGGATGGCTGGTTCGCGTGGTAAAAGGACCAGCTCCCCGGACTTATCCATCGGCAGCAAGGAAATTGCCCCGCAATCGGGAATAGTCCAATCGGCGCCAGCTTCGAACAGCTCGCGATCGTTGGTGGTGGTGCGAAGTGCGAGGACCCTTGCGCCGGCGGCTTTGCCGGATTTGATCCCGGCGGGGGCGTCTTCTATTACGACGCATTCGGCGGCGGGAACGCCCAGGATCATGGCGCCGCGCTGGTATGGCTCGGGGTGCGGTTTACCATGCTGGACGACGTCAGCGGTGACGAGATGTCTGGGAATCGGAAATCCAGCGGCTTGCAGACGCACAATCGCCAACGCGCGGGTTGCGGAGGTAACTATGGCGTAGCGATCGGCGGGCAACGCATTCAGGAGCGGCGCGGCACCGGGTAGCGCAATCACGCCATCCACGTCGGCAATCTCGGCTTTTTCTATGTCTTGATCTTCGGCGCGATGGTCGCCGAACGGAAGCAACTCGCGCACGGTTGCGATGGTTGGACGACCGTGCGCCTGGCGGACCACCTCTTCAGGGACAAAACCGTTTTTTTGGGCCCAGGCAGTCCATACGCGCGCCACTGCAGGCGTGGAATCGACCAGGACGCCATCCATATCGAAAAGCAACGCGCGGCAACGAATTTCCATGGCGAACATGATAAACGGTTTGCCGCCGAGAACGTGAGAGAAAAAGGGAAAGTGCCACGGCGCGGGAGTTGCTACGAGCTTTTAGATACTGCTCGCGCAGATGATATCGCGCAGGACCTGGCGGAGAAATTTGTTCGGTGATTTGATGCGAAAAAACACTAGACCCGCGGACCCAGATTCGTACCCTGCCTGCGGCACGCAGGTTCAACTGCGAGCCTGGCGCACCCTCCTTATTTTTAGGCTCAGTGGGGACTAGTGGAGTTTGGGCGGGGAAGGCCGGGGACGAAGGCGGGCGGATCAGATCCGATCAGGTCTCCAGTTCATTGCAACTCGCCGAGCTTCGAGATTGGCGCAGCGGGCGACCCACGCCTCGGGGTCGTCGACTTCATCGCAGAAAAATCTGGATTGTGAAACCAGACCGGAGAGAATGCGCGCTAACAGTGACGAATCGGAAGAAGTGTGCAGATGGCGATGCATTTCACCTTCGATGGCGTCGCTATTTTCCTGCCAGAGGGTGTTTACCGCGAGTTTATCGCCAGCGCGCTCACCCAAGGTGAGCAAGGCGGCACGGGTCTTTTCTCTTGCGCCGTAATCGGACTGTAGCGGGAATTCCGCGGTGGCCTCGGAGATGCCGGGAAACACATAAGAGTCTGAAGTCGAGACGTCACTGCGATGGGGAACTTCGCGACGTTTTTCTCGATCGGTCAGGTGCGCAAGAATGGTCATATGAAAACCTCCCAGGTTTGGTGCTTCTTTCAGCGTATCGCGAAGGTGAAGCATAAGAATTTATGTTCGCCGGTAATAGATAGTTAGTTACTATACCAAGCCTAAAATAGCATAATAAGTATTATACCACAATAGTTAACTGTTATGGACGATCCAGCGTGTGGAACAGTACAACCCCATGTAAGGACGGTCTCTCGGGGGATCAAAAAAATAGGTCAGATTCAAGACCCAGGTCATACACCAGATTCGAACCTTGATTGGATAAGA
>CAXMLS010000762.1:0-3122 GCA_964194235.1 uncultured bacterium
GTGTCTGCAGGACCAAGCACAACCATTTCTGCCGCCTCCGGAACTATCTCTGGCTCGACGATGCTCGCCGTCACCGCCGTATCCTCGGGCATCATCAACTTCGTCCCAGGCTTCTCGTCTACGGGGTTGTCGCTGAATGGCAAAGCGGTGATCAACGGCACGCGGCTGCGTCTCACTGATGGTGGTGCGACCGAAACAGCCAGTGCCTGGTTTAGCACGCCGGTCAACATCCAGTCGTTCACCAATGACTTCACGTTCCAACTCACGACGCCGAACGCCGACGGGATGACTTTTACAATCCAGAACACCGGCACCGCGGCGATCGGCCCAACCGGAGGTGGGCTCGGCTACGGCGCCGATACGCCCACTGGTGTGGCGGGAATCAGCAAGAGCGTCGCCTTGAAGTTCGATCTCTACAACAACGCGGGAGAAGGCGCCAACTCAACTGGGTTATATACCAATGGTGTTTCGCCGACTTCTCCAGCAACGGTTCTGGGTGGAGGCGTCAACTTGCATAGCGGTGACATCTTCAAGGTCCACATGACCTACGACGGCACGACGCTGGCGATGACGATTACGGACACCGTCAATACCGCCCAGACGTTTACTAGGTCCTGGCCGGTAAACATACCCGGAATCGTTGGCGGAAACACCGCTTACGTCGGCTTCACTGGTGGCACGGGGGGACTGACGGCAACACAGGAAATTGTGACATGGGCGTACAGCGCTACGATTACGAATCCGAAGACGTCTGTGATATATCAATCGGCGAATCTGCCAGCGATTAGCTCAGGTCCGACGTTTCGCACCTTCAGTTATCTGGGCTTCCCCGACACGACCGGAACGATTCTGGATGCCACCAAATTGGGAGACAAAGTTACGTTTACAGTTAGTGTTGCCACGGCGGGGACGTACGACGTAAGGGTTTCCTATAAAAAGCTGAACACGCGGGGCATCTGGCAACTTGCCATTAATGGAACGGGTGTAGGCGCCCCTCTGGACGAATACGCACCGACCGATTCATACGCTGTAATTGACTTGGGAAACTTCACGTTTTCGGCAGCAGGGAACTATTCGTTTAGGTTCGCCGTGACCGGACACAACACCAGCAGCTCGGGCTATGGCATATGCTTCGACGATTTCACGCTAACCCCGCAGTAGGCGGAAGCGCCAGCTCAAAAGGAACGAAGGCAATATCAGGTATTGCGTCCCGGTTTCCCGTTCCGGCCGGGGAAAACGAGCCCCGGCTTGCTTTAAATCTCAACCATTTATCCGAGAACATCTCACCAACGTAGAGGCTGCAAAGTGAATGGCTGCACGCAAATTCACACGCGAGAGAACGGTGGACCTCGGTGGTTGCGTCAACCGATCGTTACCTCGCGTTTTCGAAGTTTTCGCATTCCGGGCAGCGTCGAAGCGTGTAGTTTTCCAAGCGTTGCACGTGTAAGAGATGGCGCCATACGCGTGAAATAGGCGAACATCTTGCTGGGCTTGGAGGCTCGCTGATCCATTGCGATCAAATTTGACAAAATGATTCGATGCCGCTAACGAAGGAATGATAATCGGCATACTAGCCGAATAAAATGTACCCCATGAGAATCAGGGTTCGATTTTCGATGTAATGAAGGCCCGCATTTTCATTCAACGACCCCAGACCCACCAATTTGAGCGGGCGTCGAATGTTTACCACTAATACGATTTAGTCAGGATTTCCAGAGGAACACTGAGGCCGTTTTGTTCATCCCCGCAAAACCACTTGAACGCCAGACGCGAGCGCCGAACTCCGTATCAGTGGTCATTCGCGTAAGGAACGAAGGGGTAACTCTTCGAAAGGTGTTACAGGCGCTGGATTTCCAGCGACCGAAACCGATGGAGATATTTGTTGTGGATAACGCCTCATCGGACGATAGTCGCGAAGTTGCACTGCAGTACGGGGCCAGAGTTTTGGATCTCCCTCGCGATGAATTTACCTACGGAAAAGCGCTGAATCTAGGCATCCGCGAGGCTAGGGGCGAGTTTATTTGCATCTTGAGTGCTCATTCCCTGCCCATCGGCCCTGACTTTCTGCGCAACGCCATGTCTCCTTTCGACAATCCCAAGATTGCAGCGGTCCGCTGCCTCTCGGTCACAAACCGCAGCGATCTCGAGTGCTGGATGACCGGCACAATACTGGAATGGCCCATTGACATTGATAAGGTGATTTCTTGCGCCCCCGTCAATGCCGCGGCCCTCATTCGCCGATCTATCTGGGAAGAGATCCCCTATGACGAAACGCTTGCCGGCGTAGAGGACAAATTCTGGGCGTGGAAGGTATTACAGAAGGGTTATTTGATTTGTAGCAGCGCAGCTCCGTTCATCTACCTTAAAGAGTGGGGATACCGCGACAGTGTGCGCAAGCTGACTCTTGATCGAGAGGAGTTTTTCAGAATGACCGGGCGCCAATGGCAACAGCCAGCCGTGAGTTTCAAATGCCTGATGCAAACTCTATTCCTTAACATTCCCCGGCGAGCCCTTTTCAGCGCCATATTTGAGGCCCTCCTTTACGTTCGTTTAAAAACCATCCCCTACCGCGTGGCGCGTGAGGCGAAAGTCACCTAGCGCCCTTGCGCGTGTTTTCCGTGTTAAGTGATGCGCTCTTGTGGATGTCTCAATCATATGCCCCCACTGAACAGGTAGACAGTGCTCGCTTCAGAAGCGGTCAAAGCCCGGCTGTAGATTTGCACTTCATCCATGCTGCCGGTGAAGTAGTCCCCGTAAGGAGTGTACGGATTTTGCCCCACGTGCAAAGTAGCTCCCAGGTCGTTGGGTATCATCTGCATCGCTGTGGTCGAAGTCGGCTTGCCGTCCACGTAAAAGGTAATCGTTTGGTCTTCGTAGCTGATGACTGCAATGACGTGGTGCCAGTGTCCATCATTAACCTTCGCCGTGTCGGTAGCGTCGTGCGGCCCCCCCGCCATATTGGTACCACCGATCCGGAGATTCAAATTGCCGTTTTGGTTGGTTCCGAAAATGTATCCAGCCTCGCGTCCCGCGGCTTCGTACTTCGAGAAGATAGCCTCGCTACGTGAGGCATTGGTGGTATTGATCCACGCCGAAAGGCTGAGCGAATGAGAGAACGATGC
>CAXMLS010000763.1:0-1515 GCA_964194235.1 uncultured bacterium
CGCCGCAGTTTCCGAATCGACCAATGTTGTCCGCGGGAATTGCGAAGGCGCCGATGTCGGAAAGAGACGGCCTGCCGACACAATCGGGGCGCTGCGTGGACGTGACACCGCGGACGAGAACGCCGGTGCCGGATGGGTCGGTGCCGCTGAATGTGGGGGTGAGATAGGGGCCGGATTGCGCCAGCCAGACTCCCGCGACGCTCCAGTTGGCGAGAAACGCGTTGACCAACCCGTTTGAACTGGACATGTACTTTTTGCCGTTGCCGACGGGCAGATCGTAGAAAAATGTGGTCAGGAAACGATTGCGGCGGGTGAAGACGACATTGCCATAGTCCGCGGCAATGTTGAAGATGTTCAAAGTGGTAGGGCCATTTTCCGCACTATAGTTCGTCGGTGCCGTGCCTAGGGCGTTGGAAAGATTTTTCGCCCAAGTGTAAGAGGTTTGGAAATTAAGGCCACCGCCGAAGCGCTTGGTGACTTCCACGGTGCCCGCGTTGTATTTCGCGCTGGGCCCGTTGTCGCGCGTGAGAACGGCGTTGAAATTGGGGAACGGGCGGGTGGCGGCGACAGCAGCGTAACCGACCATGTTGGGCTCGACTTGGTTCAGATCAGGGCTGTAAATAAGCTGAGTCGTGTGCGTGCCGACGTAGCTGAGGCGCAGGAGAGTTTGCCAGCCGAGATCGTGCTCGATGGAAGCGCTCCACTGAATGCTGCGAGGATCTTTTAGATTCACTTGATTGGCACGCCGGAAATCGGGAATGCCGCCGCCTGCGCCACCCACACTGGCTGGAAAAACATCCGGGAATTGCAGAGCGTACGTTGCTCCAGATGCGCCAACACCAGTAACAGACTGTGAGAACACGGGTGCGTTGCTGGTGGCGATCCCGGCGAGAGAATAAAGGATAGAGCCGAGAACGGGAACGGTGTAGACGCCCACGTTTGCGCGCAGAACGGTTCTGCTGTTATTGAAGGGACGCCAGGCGAAGCCGATACGAGGATCCCAATCGCCGTAATACGTGTGGCGCAGCGTTTCCGGCAAGCCGGCTTGGCTCGCGAGGATCAAAGGTGTGTTGCCGATGGACGTGGCAAACGTCGGTGCAACTTCGGCGAGTCCCTTTTCATTTTGCACGACCACGCGGCCGCCAGGAGTGAAGCGATCGAAATTAGCGAGCTGATTGGTTTCGTCGTTAAAAGGTGGATGAATTTCATAACGCAGTCCGTAGGTAACCGTGAGGTTGCGAGACAACTTCCACTCATCCTGGCCGTAAAAACCCCAGGTATGGGTGTACGGGCGTGGGTCGGGACCGTTTTGCGCGAAAGAAGTCACCGACGGCAGGCCAACGAGGAAATCGGCGAAGTCCAGACCGGTGAGAGCCCCAGTGAAGAAGAATTCCCCGAATTCATCACCGTTGAAAAAGGAAAGAAAGTCAATAAAACTTTGGTGAGAATAGTCGACACCGAATTTGAACGCGTGGGTACCCTTGAGCCAGGTAAGGCCTGTCTCTTATACACATC
>CAXMLS010000764.1:0-1844 GCA_964194235.1 uncultured bacterium
ATGTGTATAAGAGACAGGGATAAGGTGCCTAAGCTTTCCCGCGGCACTCGTATGGTAGTCAAAGCCGGGCGCACCAGAAACGAAAAGGGAATGTCATCAATTCCTACAATGGAGATGTCGTTGGGCACATTGATGCCCGCTTCTTCTAACGCGATCATTGCTCCCATGGCGATCAAGTCGCTTCCGCAGAAAATTACCGTGGGGGTGTCCTTGGTCGAGAGGATGGCCTGAACCGCGGAAGCTCCCGCATCGAAATGGTAATCGCTGTACGCCACGGGATCTGGATCGAGGCCCCGCTGCTTCAAGCCCTCAACCAACGCCTGCTTAATTGCTGAGGCCGTTCTGTTTGTTTGCGGGCCCGCGATCACCGCGGCGCGACGGTGCCCCAGCGATGCGACATGCTCGATGGCCTGAATCAATCCTTGCTTGTAGTCAATGCTCAGATTGCTTACCAGCCGGTGCGCACGCACGGGATTGCAGGTCACCACACCTATGCCCTTGCTGGTCAGGGTAGAGATGAAGTGATCGTCTAACGACGAAGTCATAATTGCCACGCCACGCACGGAGTTCTCGATAAGTTTCTGCACCACCGCTTCAGTGCGCTTCTCGTTGTATTCAGTATTGAGAAGGAGAACGTCGAAGCCCCGGTCCCAAGCAGCGGCCTGGAATCCGCGAATAATTTCTGAGAAGAAGGGATTTACAATCTCGGAGATGACTAATCCAAAAAGGTCGCTTTTTCCGATGGCCAGACGGCGAGCGTGCACGTTGCGGTGATAGTGCAGTTGCTCCACAGCGGCCATCACGCGATTGACCGTGGCTACCGAGATGTAGGGGCTCTTGCTAAGTACACGAGAAACGGTTGCGGCGGAGACTTTCGCAACCTTCGCGACTTCATTCATCGTAGGAGCCATATCATCCAATTCTAAAAGTGCTGGTTGGTGCGCTTCGGCAGAACTAAAACTCAGGGAAGATAGCCGGAGTTCCTAGTCGATTGGTCGACAACATCGAGAGTACATTCCAGATATTTTCGGCGCGAGCGTAGCATAACGCAAGCGCTGGAATTAGTGAATGAATGCTGGCAGCTTTGCGAGCCACAGCAACGGCGCTTCCGCGGCGGTGTTCAAGCAGCAAGAACGACCAGAACCAGTGCCGATGATCCCATCGCGACGCGCACGGTAGGGCGATCGCCGGGGGCCACCGCGACGGTGTCCCAGGATTCGAGCGAAGTCGTCATCCTATCCGCGTCCGTAAGGGTTGCGCCGCTTTCTGCCGGCACAGTTCTGATATGTACCAACGCTTCACACATTTCTTCTGGGTCTTCGATAGGAGTAAAAGAGATTTCCTGTTGTAGGGCCTTGATTTGCAACAGCCGAACGCGCAACTGCTGCGGGTAGGCGTTTTCCTTTAATAAGACGGTAACGCCGAATTGATCCGGCGACGCCTGGGCCTTGAACACCGTCGGAGGACGTCCTCCCGAGGGCGTCGCGCGTGCATAGGCAACCTCCGCGTTGCCTCGGGGAATAAGCCGGTAGGCGGCGTGAGGCGGCAGATAAGCGGCACATGGATTACTCTGTGAATCGCTTGCGGCCGACAAGAGGAGGGGGCGCGAACTGACTTGCATGTCACTCTCGCTCATCGTGAGTTCCACCGATCCTGCCATTACCACGATCAAGACTTCATCTTCTTCGGCGTGCCCATTGATCACGGAATCCGCGTCGAAGCAATAAATCCTCAGCGAACGCAGATTGGTGAAAGCTGTCTGCGTTGTGTCAATATCCACAGGGCGCCGCACCGGATCCGACACTCCCGGAATCTCCACCCGCCGCTGGTCATCAGCCTTGAGC
>CAXMLS010000765.1:0-5634 GCA_964194235.1 uncultured bacterium
ACCTGATTATCGACCTCTGTCCCCACCTGTTGGTAGGAGTTGGGCCCCAGAACTGCGGAAGTGCAGCAGAAGAATATTGAGCGCGTGGGCATGCCTCAGTGGAGCGAAGCCGAAAAGAAATCGGTCAACCATCCGATGGACTGAAACTAAGGTAGACCAGTTGAAACCTCCTTCGCCGGAAACTGAGAAGGGCGGTTCGGACGACGTGGGTGACATTTCCTTGGAACGTGCCCATGGTTTACTTGCGCTATCCGGCAAACATTCCGCACACTCCAGGACACAGTTGGGTCGATGGTGTAGCGATGGCTACGCCCATCGCGCATAAAGGCTCTACCGCAGGAGCAAAGGTGCAAGCCCTTACTGCACTCGACTTTCTGCTCTCTCCGGAGCTGGTCAAGCAAGCCCGGGACTATTTCATGGGGGTCCAACAAAAGACGCGAAGTACATCCCTCTGATTGGCCCAGAAGACAAGCCGGCCATCGAGTTCAACTTGGCTCCTGGGCTAGATTCGAACTAGCAACCCTTCGGTTAACAGTTGCAGCGTTCATATCTCCTACTAAGTGCGATGATTTACGATGGTGTTGTTTCCTATAGCCTATGCGACGATTTGCTCAACTGTCGCGCTGCTACCATGTGCGATGTTTTTTGATCTTGGGCGGGCACAAAATTGGGCACAGTCGAATCGAGGGCATCCTCGATTTTTCTTCCCATCACTTCCGCCACGCTCGTCTGTACGTCTATTGATCAAGCCGCAGTAGAATCGGTCCAAGTAAAAATGCGGTAAAGAAGCCAACCAAGTAAATCGCCGCCGAGATCCAAAGTACGATCCGACTGAACCGGCTGGCGGTTTGGCATGCGCTCGGATCATCAGGCGAGCATGCCACAACCTGGGCCTGGAGACGCGGCGCAATCGAGTAGACATAGATGAAGTTGCCAGCAATCATTAGTCCCGCTATGAGAAACACCCAACTCTTATGCTGCGACAACGTAACCAGCCAAGGCGCTGCCGAGAGAAATGACGCAACGGTCGCACCAAGGCCGAAGAACACAAAAAGCGATGGCAATGCGCAGCACAGCAATGTGCCCAATGAACTGAACAGAGAAAAAAACCGAGCAGCTTGCTTCTCCGCTCGGTGTTCGGGGAATGGGTGGTGGCCACTGAATAGATCGTCCGCATGTTATTTATTGCTTTGTTCGCCATTCGATCTTACCGGGCACAAAACCAGCGTCCTTCACCTTGTCTTGAATTTGTTGATTTGTGATTTTGCTGTCGGAGGCAAAGTCAATAACAGCTTCATTTTTCGCCAGTTCGACTTTCGCGTCCTCGGCCCCAGGCAAGGCCTTCAACACCTTTTGCAGACGGTGGGCGCACACGGGGCACGCGAGTCCCTTGACCGCCACGACAGCTTGTTTAGCTCCGCTCCGAGACGCATCGGCTGCGAGCATGGTGCTGCCAGCGTACGCTATGACAACTGTGATCATAAGGACGCTGAGCCACCCTAGTGACTTCACGTCAGCCGCGAGAAACATTGTCTTATTGAGATTCATTTTTCTTACCTTCCCCGGCACGTCGGTTTGTTCCGGTCTGGCTCGAGACTTCCGTGATCTGGAGCATTCCGGGTTCCTTCTGGTTCGCTTGGGTAGGCGGGGTTTGGACCAACCCGCTCACCAGCACATTCTGACCAGCATGCTTGCTCCACTCTGCGTGGGGCGTCTCCATCACTGTAAAGACCTCATTTGTGCCGCTTACCTTGAACTGCAGGCTTCCATTCGAAGAAGTGAGGTCGCCAATCGCAGTGATCCTCGCCTCCTTGGGAGTGAACCCCTGATCGGTTATGCTTTGGCGAATTTTTTCCAAGGTCACCGTATTTCCGAGCTTCAATTCAATCGAGGCCCGCCCCTCATTCAGACTCACCTTTTCCGATTCGACTCCCGATAGCTTTTTCACCGCCACGCTCACGGCGTGGGCACAGATTCCTCAATCCATTCCGAAGACAGCAAGTTCAATGTGGCGATACTCTGCTTGCGCTGCTGATGGCAGTAGCAACCCAGCTGTAAATACCAGTGCAAGAATTCGTCTCATACTCGACCTCCGTCAGAAGAAATAACTAAAGTTAATCGCGAACCGGAACTTCTCGCGGTCGAATTTCGCACCCACATCCCGGAAGACCGGAAGTTGGATGCCCCCTTCAATGGCGTAGTTCTTACGAATCACGAGGGCGGTAGGCCCGAGGAAGATCTGATTGCCGCCAGTACCCGGTATGATAATCCCCGCCTTGTGTGCCTTTCCCGAGTTCTCCCCCGTCATCTCTGCGAATAGACGCCAATCCGTGTGGGGATAATCCTTCCGCCCGTGCGGGGGGCGGTAGCCGTAGACGAGGGTGTACGTGAATATGTTCGGCCGTTGGTCGCCTCCACTTGCTGCGTAATGGGTGTTGCCAATGCCACCCCAAAAATAATGAACTCGCGAGGCCATTCCTGTGGCAACCGCCGCGTACACGCCGGGCGCTCTATTCAACGCTCCCAGCATCCCCGGCAGTCGTTGCGGTCCCGGCACGAGCAGTCCAGCGTAAGCCGTACTCTCAAACCGTGTGCCGACCTTCGGTGCGCTACGTTGAAAGCGCCAAGCGACTATTCCTTCGAAGTCCGGAGAAGTAGGCATCATGCCGGTTATCCGAGCTGGGGGCAGTGAGGCCGAACTGAAGACCGCTGGCGCGGAGAACGAAACCTGCACGTCCTCGGTGATTCCGTACGTTAGCATCGCCCGCGACATCGAAGCTGTGCCGTTGCGCCCAGCTCGACCCATGGCAGCGACATCCAAAGTCCAGCCGCCTTTGGCGTTGGTTGGAGTGGCCAGGCCGAAGACGGGGCCGTGTGCATTTGCACTCGCCTTAGCTGCTAGCGTTAACCCAACTATAGCGACCAGAATTGCCAAACGCGTTTTCATGTCAATGTGTTAAGCCTCGCACTAAGGTATAGAGTCAAGTTTTTGTTCCGATCCTCAGTTTGGTTTGGGCGGGGCCAAGAGGCCCCGCCCACTTCGATTCACTTCTTCACCATTTCCTTGCCGCAGCAGCAGCGCGGATTCTGGCTCCCGCCTTTCCCGAGGGCGGCGCCGCGAGTGACTTTCACCTCGCAGCCGCATTCCGAGTCGGGACAGCGATAGGTTTCACCTTCTTTGAGTGCCATCTCTACCTCCTTTCAATGACAGCGTAGACCCTATACAGAGGTATAGAGTCAAGTGCGGTTTTCGTTTCTAGAAGCGCCACCAACCCCAGTGAATAATGGTGGCTAAGGTGAATGCGCTTGCCACCCAGAAGACTGCTCGTGACACGCGAGTCGCTCTGTGCAACACGTTGAAATAGAAGCCCACCCCGACGGCGCAAACGGATACCAGAATAAAAGCCCATCTGTAATGGGATATGGTGTAAGTGATTGATGTGCTCCCCAGACCGAGAAGTCCTGCAATCAGCGGCAACGCTCAACACGGTCTCGAAAAGAAGCCTAATAAGACCGCCAACGCCGCTGCTCCGCTCCTCTTGGCTTCTGAACTCATTTGGTCATCCCTCCCATCGCTCGCTCAATCAGCACGCAAAAAGCATCGGCGGACACCTGCCTCGCGCCCGACCGCTTCCATTGCTTTAGCGCTTTGCTAAGTTCGCGTCGAAAGTTTTCAAGCTGGCGTATCTGGCCATTTACGTTCTGTAGGTGGTGCTCGGCAACTGAAATGACCTTGCCACAAGGACACTGTCCGCGGCCTCTCATCCGCAGGATGCCCTTTATCTCTTCGAGCGCGAAACCCAATGCCTTCGCTTGTCGAATAAAACGAAGCTGTCTCAGATGAGCGTCTGTAAAAAGACGATAACCAGAATCAGTCCGGCCTGGATCCGGCAGCAACCCTTGCCGTTCGTAAAAACGAATCGTCTGTATGCCAACGCTGGCTTTCTTCGCCAATTCACCAATCTTCACAGCTAGAGCATAAACTCTGTACTAGGGTATAGAGTCAAGCGGAATCGCTCGCAGCCGTCGATGAAGCGCTGAATAAGCGGGAAGCGGAGAAACGTGCCTGCGACGAAGCACGCGAGCAGGACGCTAGGGAGTTTCTAAATACGCGAGTCTGAACAGTCTCAGAGAGAACGCGAGGAGCGCGAGGCCTAGAAACAAGCACGCGTAGGCCAGATTCGCACCAATGAGATGTGGGCTTGGGAGGTAAAACGTGTTGATCTCAACACTCCTCAACTGCTGTGGCTAATCGTAGCGATACTTGTGACGATATCTTTCCAGTTGTCACACATTTAGTCGGCCTTGCATACCCGACTGGTAGTTTAAAGTGGGACTGCCGTCAACGCGAACTAGATTGCCGTGGCTTTAAAACTTTTGGATACCGCCGGATAGGATCCATCTCCAAAACCGGATCTTTTTGATCACACCGAACGATACTTTCTTGAGCGAGATAACCGCCATCTTTCACGTTCTTTGCAAGCATCACGGAACAAACCCCTTTATACTCTTGCCTTAGGCGTTGTCCCTCGCCAAATTGATAGCTGGCTCTCAATCAGCAGCTTACATTAGGGCATGTAACATTCTTACGGGAACGAGATTCAGGTTGTTGTAGAGTTGTGACGAGCCACACCTCCAAATTTGTTTCCCAGACATTGAAGATGGTGGGATTGCTGAATCTTTTCTCAACGTACGAGGATTTGTCACAAGCCGTCGCGTCTTTTGAATAAATAGAACAAAGATGCTGAAGCGTGTTAGACCTTGGACTCAACCTCTCTTTGGCCACGAAGTGTGTCCCGTCAATAATTCGGAACGCCGAGCACGCTATTTAAAACGCTTCGGTGACGGACTTCATCGACTAGAACGTTTGCGCCGACATTCAACACCGTTTTATTTTGGATATTCGATGCGAGGGTGCCGTAGGCATGCACAGCGCCGTCCTCGCGGTTCCGCGCAAGGCGCAGAATATCGTTTTCACTGCGGAGACGTCCGAAGTCGTAACTCTTTTCCGGGCCAGAAGGTTGGCCTCCCAGGGTATGGATCGCTCCGCTGAGGGCGTCGCGGTGGTATTTGTGATCGCTTTGGAAAGCCACCGCTACTTTTAGAATTCCCGGGGAGAGCAGCTTACTTTCAGCGCCAGCCTGATAGGCAGCGATGGCTTCGTGTTCCAGATAAAGTGCGGCAGTGAGAATCGCGACATCCCCCTCCACGGACTGGGCCGCAACCAGCGGCAGCTTGGAAGTCATCCAGCAAGCAACTACTGCCACGCCGGCGACACGAAATGCTTTTCTTCGCGCGGTGGGTTGAGCGAAGAATCGCTGGCCAAACAGAATCTTTTCCCCTTCTAAATGCAGGGTCGTTTTTTCTTCATGCAGCGTATTCACTGCTGTTTCTTCTATATTCATGCGCGGCGAATTCCTTCCCTCGTGAAACGTCAGTATTTCAAGCGTTCAGTGACGTCCATGCCCAGCAATTGTTTTAGTGCGGTGTTGTGGCGCACCTCGTCTTCAAGGATCGGTACCGCAGCGTTTAGGATCCCGCGGTTTTCGAGCTTGTACGCGTTAGCGAGATACGCCGACTCGGCGCCATCCTCCAGTTTTTGCGCAAGCTTAAGTCTGTCTCTTATACACATCT
>CAXMLS010000766.1:0-12270 GCA_964194235.1 uncultured bacterium
TTGCGCATATGCGCAAGGAAGGCGTCGTCGATGAACCTCACGGTTGGATTTCCCGCTATGCCTGGGGAAATGATTACCACGAGGTGCTGCGCGGCAAGTTGGAAGCACTCGGCGGGGAATTGCGGGCGCACCACACGGAACCCTTTGAAGCGCGAGTTTATGCGGATACCGGCCCGATCAGTGAACGAGTATTCGCAAAGTATGCAGGGCTCGGGTGGTTGGGCAAGAATACGTTGTTGTTGAATGAGGAGCTCGGGTCTTTCTTTTTTTTGGGCGTGATTCTGACCACTCTGGATTTGCAGCCCACTCTTGCGGCGTCGGAAGCACCACCGGCAGACCGGTGCGGAACGTGTCGCAGGTGCATCGACGCTTGTCCTACAAATGCATTGGTGGAGCCATACGTGATGGACGCGCGCAAATGCATCTCCTACCTGACGATTGAGCTGCGGGGAGCGATTCCAGTAGAGTTGCGCGAGGCGATGGGCCAGCACGTTTTTGGGTGCGATATTTGCCAGGATGTCTGTCCGTGGAATCACTATGCGCCCGTAACTCAAGCGAGTGACTTTCAGCCGCGTGTTTATCCGCGAGCTGAGCCACAAGTGAAGATGATGCAATCGACTGAAAGGGAAGCTGTCAAAGAAATTGTGGTTGCAACCGAAGCAGCTGACGTTGAGGCGTTGTTCTTGCCCCGATTGGAATGGCTGGCCTCCTTAAGCGTAGAGGAATTCAAAGCCGTGTTCCGCGGAAGTCCGATCAAGAGGACGAAATGGCGAGGCTTGATCCGCAATGTATGCATCGCGCTTGGAAACTCTCCGGTGGCAAGCGGCTCGGCGACGCACACGCGGGTGAGCGGGATACTGTCACGGCTGGAAAAAATAGCGGAACCGGTTATCGCAGAGTCTGCCCGATGGGCGCTCTCGCGCATCCAAGCGGATGTTAGCGAGTGGCGAACGGTAAACGACCGGACGACAGTTGCGCCTGCTGGTTTGTTGCCGCCGTTGCCGGAATGAACGACACAAGCGCTATAATTCATGTGTCGCCATTGCCGGAGCTTTAACTGTTTTTTAGCGGCAGGATTGGCGGTGCAGCTAAGCCGCCGAAAAAGAAAACAACGAGCCGACTCTCGCGCAGCCCGATTTAGATTCAAATCAGATTCAAGTTATAAAATCTAGAAGCTGGAGGAAAATTCGTGGCCTTTACATTGCCGCCGTTGCCGTATGCATTTGACGCACTGGAACCGCACATCGATGCCAAGACGATGGAGATCCATCACGACAAGCATCATGGGACGTACGTCACCAATTTGAATAAGGCGTTGGAAGGACACGCCGATCTGCAGGCCAAGTCCATCGACGAGCTGCTGAAGAATCTCGACGCCATCCCGGAAAATATCCGCACGGCTATTCGTAACAATGGCGGAGGACATTGGAACCATTCGCTTTTCTGGCCACTGATGAAAAAAGGCGGCGGGGGCGAGCCCAAGAGCGATCTCGGTGCGGCGATCACTTCCGCGTTTGGATCGTTCGGAGGGTTTCAGGAGAAAATTGCCGCGGCTGGAGTTGGGCGATTCGGTTCCGGATGGGTCTGGTTATTGTTGAAGGATGGAAAACTGGCAATTGAATCGACGCCTAATCAGGACACGCCCTATTCCTTGCCTGGCGGAGGCAAAGCCGTGCTTGGATTGGACGTCTGGGAGCACGCGTATTATCTGAAGTATCAAAACCGCCGTCCCGATTACATCAAGGAGTGGTGGAATACGGTGAACTGGGAAAAGGCCGCGGAGCTTTACGACGCCGCCAAGAGATAAGCGGCTCACGGCGAGAATGTTGGAAAAATAAACAAAGGCCTGCTCACCGGGAGCAGGCCTTTGTTTTTGCAACGACGCTAGATCGCACTCAAGCCATGCAACGTTTTACCAAAGGCAGGATATTGGATTTAGAAGAAAATCCGTTCGACGACGAGCCGTAGTCCTCACGCGTTTCGCGAGCGGCCACCGGCCCCGGGGGATTTGAGTGGCGCGAAGCTTCACGCACCAGCTCCAGGCGGCCACGGACACGGAATTTCGCGAGCAACGAGGAAACATGAAATTTTACCGTCCGTTCGGAAAGATTCAGGTCGGCAGCGATTTCCTTATTTGCTAAGCTGCGCATGATTCCACCAAGCACTTCATCCTCGCGGCGCGTGAGCTTGACGGACGAACCAGCCGAGCGGCCAGCCTGAAGCAGCTTGTCGGCCTTCTCTTTTAAACCGTCGAGAAAATCGTTTTCCGCCTGAACCATGACAATGTAATCATTCGGCGACTGCCCGCGAACCATGCAATGCATGGCCAGCAAGCCAGCGGCTTGATCGACGGGAAATTGCCCTTCGGGACTGGCTTCTACATGAAAATGCGCCACACCGGTGTTTTTTTCATAGAAGAAATACATCTCGCGAGGAACTGCTCGCGCAGACAGATGTGGCTGTTCGTTTCTGCGGATTAACCTCACTTAAACCCCTCCAAAAGCGGCCTCGATATGACCGAGACCTATAAGTTTTTTTACGATTTGCCCCTGAGCGGGGCCGGCTTTTACAGATCGACAACTAAGGAAAGCAGCAAACAGAAGCCAAGGTTGACAGTTGTTATCCCGTCGCCCTTGAAAAAGGGCACCCGACGTTCCATCTGCGACCACTGCACCGAACTGCCTCAGCAGTGCAAATTTTCATCCAAACTACAAATTATTATATGAAGGAACAAAATACAGGACTTACTGTAGGTTTCCAAACCACAGCAAATCAATGGACGGTAGGAATTGCACGCACCACGCACATTCTCCTCCGTTCTGGGCGTAATGGTCAGTGTTATAAATTAGTGTTGAATCGACAGTGAAGCCTTTACGCGACGGAAAATTTGCTACTGAGGTAGCAGACCGGGTCGGTGGATTAGCTGTGGAAATTTCGGCCGCGACGGGCAAGCGCTACCTGGAAATGATGCGCGTCTGATTGGCCGAAATGAGTTCGTATTGGACATTGCGCCAACGAGTTTTTCTGGTTCGCAGCGAGTTCAGGAAATTCAATAAAAATAAAAACGGAATTACGGCCGGCAGAAGAATATATATCCACGCCTGGCTCATGATTTGTGACCGCGAAGCCGGGAGTGCTTCCATGATTCCGGCAAGCCTCAGGCTGGCGCGAAGGGCGGAAAGCAAAAAGATCAAAAGAAGGAGCGCGACGATGTGGAACGCGGTGCGCTGCGCTGCAATGTCGTCGATCACCAAGGCGAGACCCAGTAGTACTGTAGTGCAGTAAAGAAGATGAGTGGTTGCCGCGGCGGCCCAGAGTTTTTGAGCGTAAACGCGGGTAATCAGGATTTGGCGATTCGTGAATTCAAACAGTTCCGTAAGATTCGTTTCGACGAAGGAAGGCGTGAGGCACTCGGGGACGAAAAGGATGGTACGGCCCGTTCTTTCCAGAGCGCGGGTCATGGAGTAATCGTCGCTGACGGACGTTCGCCAGTCGTCGAGTATGCCAAGCTGCTCAAAGACGGAACGGCGAATCGCCGTTCCGCCTCCCCAGCAAAAATTCTTCCCCTTCTCGCTGAGCATGGTGACGATGGGTGCGTTCCAGGCAGCTAGGAGCGAAGTGGAAAGGCTGGCGGAGATGGGCATGAACCAGCGCATAGTGGTTGCTGCGCCAACGCTTGCGTCGCTCAGAGGCGCAGTTAGGCGTTGCAACCAATTTTTGCCGGGGCGGCCGTCGGAGTCCACGAACACTAAGACTTGGAAGTCGGGAGGAAGTTGCTCAACGGCGGTGCGAAGATTGTTGACCTTCTCACCGCAATCGACAGGCAGCCCGGCGATGATAACGTGAGCTTTCGGACGCGACCCAGCAGTTACACGCTTCACGATGCCGATGGCAGGATCTGTGTTCGAAGCGAGGACAAAAAAGATTTCGTAGTTCTGGTGATTGAACTCGGTGAGAGCAAGAAGATTACGTTCCAAACCGGGTTCGACGCCTTTGCAGGGACAGAGTACCGCGACGCGGGAAGCGTAGAAGCCCGGATCTATAAGCAGGCGCCGGCGAACGAAGGCGAGCCACTGGAGTCCTTGCCGGATTAGATAGAAACCAACGGCGATCTGAACGACGGCAAGGAAGTAAAAAATATCTTCCATGTGCATTGAGGGTAGCAAAGTAAGATTGCTCGCGGTTAGGGTTGTGAGCGGATAGAATCCCTTTGTAAACGTCAACCAGGAGGAGACAGATATGCCAAGAGTGGACGCGGGAATGGTGACCTCGGCGCTGGAACTGCCCGGGTATCGCATCGTAAGAAATTACGGCATCGTGAGGGGAATTGTGGTGCGCTCGCGAAGCGTGATCGGGAATCTGGGGGCGGCGTTGCAGACGATCATCGGCGGCAACATTACGATTCTGACGAATCTTTGCGAGAAGACCAGAGAAGATGCGTACGAGTTAATGATTCAACACGCCATGGAGCACGGCGCGAACGCGGTGGTGTCCATGCGTTATGACGCGACGGAAGTGATGCAGGGAGTTACGGAAGTGCTGGCGTATGGCACCGCGGTGCAGGTCGAACGCATCTCGTAGATCGTGTCCCTGTCTTTAGCGAACGGCCAATGTTCAGCGCGGCGGCCTGGAGACGCGCTTCTGCTGCGAAGACAGTTCGACGACATGGCCCGCAAGATCCTCGAGATCACCGAGAGCCCGGCTGGCAGCGAGCCGGGCTTTTTCCATGAATGAAGAATCCAACAGGAAAGCGCAGCGGTCCACAAACGGATGGTTGGCGACTTCGAAGGATTTGCGGGTGCGGCGCGTCGTGGAGTTGCGCCTGATCAATTCTTCGTAGATTTGCAGATCGGTTTGAAAGTCCAGCGCGTCCCCGGCAGTCCAGTTCTGGCGGCGCGCCAGCGCAGCGAGAAATTTGCGACGGAACAAGCTGGCGTCTTTTCGCGACATCTGGCGCGGCTTGGATTTTTTAGAACATGCGGGTTCCACGGAGGCGATCTCCAGCGTCTTCACCGTCAATGCCAGAAGAGCTTCACGCAAGAGCAGGGTCAAACGATCGCGATAGAGCGAAGCATGTACTTGCAAAGCGTGTCGGCCGTGCTCCACCACGTAGGAATCCACGAAACGCGGGATGATGCGCTCACTGACCAGCGCTTCGGGCAAACGCATCGCGAGTTCTGAAGCCATGTCTGTCGGATTTTGCGGGTCGCGAGGCATTTGCGAACGACCATGTTAGCAGGATTTGTTTTTGGATAAGTTCACGGCGGAACACAAAAAACGGGCGCAAACTTCGCGCCCGTTTTTTCTTAATCGAGTTGCATGGCCGAGGGCGGCAGCAGCAGCCCTCGGGCTAATGAAACGCGTTCAGTGAATTGCGCGAGGAGCGTCGGGGCCGACCCGTTTCTGTTTGGGTTCGGGGACCACCGGCGGCACCACGGCATCCTTGGACAACGCATGTTCTAGAACTTCCTCGAGCGTGCGCACGTAGATGATCTTGATATCGCCCAGAATGTCAGGCGTCAGATCCGCGACAGCATTGGGCTCATTGTCGGCAGGTAGCAACACTTCCGTGATGCCCGCGCGCTTCGCTCCCAGCACTTTTTCTTTCACCCCGCCGATAGGCAGAACGATTCCGGAGAGCGTCATTTCGCCGGTCATCGCCAGGCGATCGCGCACCGGCCTGCCAGTGAGAAGGCTGACCAGAGCGGTAACCATGGCCGCACCAGCGGACGGACCATCTTTCGGAACGGCGCCGGACGGCACGTGGATGTGGATGTCGTACTTGCGGAAGAAATCCGCATCGATGCCGTAACGATCGGCATTCGCACGAACCCACGTAAGCGCCGCGGTCATGGACTCCTGCATGACTTCGCCGAGGTGGCCGGTCATGGTGAACTGTTTGCCGCCGCGCATTCTGGTGGCTTCGATGAAGATGATATCGCCGCCAACCGGGGTCCACACCAAACCGATAGCCACGCCGGGCTTCTTGACGCGCTCTTCGACTTCTTTTTCGGTGCGGAACTTCGGCACACCGAGATATTCGCGCACGATTTCCGGAGTGACCACCATTTTGTCGAGCTTGCCTTCGGCGATGCGCCGGGCTTGCTTACGGGTGACGGTAGCAATCTCACGTTCAAGATTGCGAACACCGGCTTCGCGCGTGAAGCTGTGGATGATCTCGCGGATCGCGTCGTCGCTGAACTCCAGTTGCTCGCCGACCTTCAAGCCATGTTCCGCAGCTTGCTTGGGCACAAGATATTTGTGCGCGATATGCAATTTTTCTTCGCCAGTGTACCCGGGCAGCTCGATGATCTCCATGCGATCGCGAAGCGGTTCAGGTATTGGATCCATCCAGTTCGCGGTGGCGATGAAGAGCACCTTCGAAAGATCGAAGGGCACGTCGAGATAGTGGTCGCGGAAAGCGTAGTTCTGCTCCGGATCGAGCACTTCCATCAACGCAGAGGAAGGATCTCCACGGAAATCGCGGCCGAGTTTGTCGACTTCATCGAGCATGCAAACGGGGTCGTTGGATTCCGCACGTTTCAGTCCCTGGATAATTTGTCCGGGCAGCGCGCCGATGTACGTGCGGCGGTGACCACGGATTTCCGCTTCATCGTGCATGCCACCCAAAGCGAGGCGCACGAATTTGCGTCCTAAGGCCCGGGCGATGGACTTGCCGAGAGAAGTTTTACCGACTCCTGGAGGGCCAACGAAGCAAAGAATCGGCCCCTTCATTCCTGGCTGCAATTTTTTGACCGCAAGATAATCGAGGATGCGTTCTTTGACTTTTTCCAGGTCGTAATGATCTTCGTCAAGAATCGCGCGGCCTTTGGCGATATCGATCTCTTCGTTGCCGGAAGATTTCGACCATGGCAGCGAGGTCATCCACTCGAGATAGGTGCGAGAAACCATGTACTCGGCGGAGGCCGGAGTCATCTTGGCCAGGCGCTTGATCTCGCGGTCGCACTCTTTCTTGGCTTCCGCGGTCATACCCGCATCTTCGACTTTTTTTCGGAGTTCGTCGATCTCCTGAACGGAGTCTTCGGATTCACCGAGTTCCTTCTGGATGGCTTTCATCTGCTCGCGCAACAAGTATTCACGCTGGTTCTGGCCGACCTGCTCCTGAACCTGTTCATGAATCTTGGAGCGCAATTCCAAAACTTCGAGCTCCTTGGATAATTCGCGGATGAGCATTTCCAGGCGCTTGCGCACGCTGGGGGTCTCTATCAACTCCTGACGAAGCAAGGTGGAGAGCGAAGGCAGAGTGCCGGCGATGAAGTCGGCAAGACGGCCCGGTTCGTCTATGTTCATGGCCACGGAATGCAGATCGTCGGAAAGCTGCGGAGAATGGCTGACGACATCGCGGAAAAGATCCTGAGCGTTGCGCTGCAAGGCTTCCAGCTCGGGATCGGCTTCGTTATTCAGGTCTGGTTGGCTTTCAATCCGCGCACGCAGGAACGGACGAAGACTGATCAACTCCAGAACTTGAATGCGCTGCAGGCCTTCCAGGAAAATGACCACATTTCCGTTGGGCATCTTCACGGTTTTATGAACTTTGGCAAGAGTGCCGACTTTGTGCAGGTCCGCAGCAGCGGGATCTTCGACGCGCGGATCGAGCTGGGCTACAACGCCCAGCAATTTTTCGTCTCCCATCAAGGCATTGACTAATGACAGCGAGCTTTCACGCCCTACGGTCAGCGGCAGCACTGCACCCGGAAACAGAACGGTGTCGCGAACTGGCAGGATAGGAAGGACGTCAGGAACCACCAATTTTTTCTCAGTCATGTATCCCCTAGTCTGAGCCCGGAGGAGAAAGGGTCCGGACTTATGAAACTTTAGATGCAGGTAAAAAGAAAAAGGTGCCAAACAATGGAGTCGCAGATATCAACAAATCTCAGTCTCGTTGACTAAAGTTATAGCCTGAAATGACTGGTCACGCAATGTCTCTATAAGTCCTTTGTGTTCAATATATTATTAAGCACGCGTCGAAGATTTCTTGCTCCCACGATCTCTATGAGCATCATAATTCAACCTTACATAGTCAATCGCGTCCTCTTTGGATTTAAGCTGGCCTTCCAGTTGGGCATCCTCGAGTGCATGCAGGATTTGCGAGAAAATCGGGCCTGCGGGATAGCCCAACTCCTGGAGATCGTCGCCGGTAAGCCAGCGGGTGGGCCTGATCTGCTCCGGCGGTGTCTCATCCAGGATATTGCGCACAAAATCGTATGCGTCAAGGTGGCGGTGGCTGGAAAGGCAATCCAGTCGATGCAGCGCGAGGTGTTCATCAAAATGAGGCAGCCGGACAAACCGCTTCAGCGTAGAGGTGCGCATGCGCCGCACTTCAATGAACCGCATATGATTGGCAATCAGCGCGAGGATCTGGCCAGTGTCATCATTCGAGAAGCGCAGGCGGCGGCAGATGACTTCGGCCATGGCGACTCCTACTTGCGCATGGCCGTCGAAGCGAATGCGATCGCCGGTCTCCGTAATGGGTCGGAACGTAGGAGGCTTTCCCACATCGTGCAGCAGGATGCCCCACGCCAGCGTTGCGGAGGCGCCAGCGGGCAGTCCTTCCAGCATCAGCAGGGTATGCTTCCAAACATCGCCTTCCGGATGGTATTGCGGCGGTTGTTCAACGCCTTGCATCGCGGATACTTCCGACAAAAGCTGTTTTAGCAGTCCAGTTTTGTGGAGCAGCTCCATGGCGCAACGGGCCGCGCCTTCCGTCAGTAACTTGGTCAGCTCATCGCGAATGCGTTCGGCGGAAACCTGGCTGACTTCGTGGGCATGACGGCGAATTGCTCCGAACGTCTCGAGTTCGATGGCGTAATCGAAGCGGGCTGCGAATCGCACCGCGCGCAGCATACGCAGCTTGTCTTCCGATAAGCGGCGGTCGGGTTCACCAATAGCGCGGACGATGCCGGCGCGCAGGTCTGACTGCCCGTTGACGAAATCTAGAATTTCTTCGGTGTCATGACGCATCAACAAGCCGTTAATGGTGAAGTCGCGGCGCTGCACATCTTCTTCCGCGCTCGCAGAAAAAACCACGCTTTCAGGATGGCGCCCGTCCGCGGAGCCGATGTCGGAACGGAATGTGGCAACTTCCACTCTGTGGTCATTCAGTGGAATAAGGATTACGCCGAACTGCGCGCCTACAGCTACGGATGTGGGGAACAGCGAAATCACGCGATCCGGTGCGGCATCGGTGCAAACATCGTAATCGGCGGGCTCGCGGCCAAGCAGCAGATCGCGCACGCACCCGCCCACGAAGAAAGCTTGATGGCCGTTGCGAAGCAAAGTATCGCAGATCGAATTGGCGAGCTCGCGCGGTGTCACTTTACGATTATGCGACAGCGGGGACGTAAGGCGGAACGAAGTGTCGCAAAAAGTGTTAACCGGGCTGACAAGTCCGGCGGTAGCGTCAATCAGATGTCATCAGAGCTGCCGCGTTTCAGCGAACCGCCGAACTGCACCTTGCCGAAACCGAAGCGGTCGCGCAGGCGATCCGTCGCTTGCGTGAGCTTTTCCAATTTTTCGCGCTGCTCCGCATGAAGCAGATCGAGTTGCTCGCCGCCATGTGTGAATCCACTGAGGCTAACGCCGAGAAGGCGGATTTTGCGGCGGCGATCGCGGTGCTGCTCGAAAAGATCCTGAAACACTTTGTGAATGCCGGCGTCAAGGGACGCGGATTGGTGCAGGGTTTTTGAACGCGTATGGGTATCGAAGCCCGCGTAGCGAATCGTCAAGGTCAACGTGCGGGCCGCGAGACCGGCTTCGCGAAGACGTTTGCAGGCTTTTTGCGACAGATGACTGAGTACCGCGGCAAGCGCGGCTGAATCGTCGGTATCTTCATTGAACGTGTGATTTTGCGAAATGGATTTCGGCTCGGCATCGATCACGAATTCGTAGGAATCGCCGCCGCGAGCTTTGCGATGGAGCGCGGTGCCCCACTGGCCAAAAATCTTTTCGAGTTTTTCCTGCGGAACCGCAGCAATTTGTTCCACGGTTTCGATCCCAAGTGCGCGCAAAGCTCTTTCCGTGACGGCTCCGATGCCGGGAATTTTTCGAACGGGCAGAGGCGCGAGGAATCGCTCTTCACGTCCGGGCGCAACCCAGAGAAGTCCGCTCGGCTTGGCCTGGTCGGATGCCACCTTGGCAACGAGACGTGTCGCAGCAAGGCCGCCAGAACAGGGAAGCCCGGTAGTAGCGGTAATCAGGCGCAGAAGTTTGTGGGCAGCGGCGAGTGGCGGACCATGAAGCCGTCCAGTTCCCGCGAGATCAAGATAGGCTTCATCGATGGAGACCATCTCCACTACGGGTGAAAAATTCATGAGGATGGAGGCCACGCGATCGCTCCATTCCGTGTACTTGGCGTGGTGGCCATCCAAAAAAATCGCGTGGGGGCAGAGGCGCCCGGCGGTGCGCAACGGCATCGCGGATTGAATGCCATACTTTCTGGCTTCGTAGCTGGCGGCAGTGACTACGCCTCGTTGATCGGGACGTCCGCCGACGACCACGGGTTTGCCTCGCAGCTCCGGGCGTTCGAGCAGCTCAACGGAAACAAAAAATGCGTCCATGTCGACATGGAGGATGGAAGTTTCAGCGGCGGAGGTTAATTCGGCGGGAGCGTCATGCCTGGCGCGAAATCGTGCGAAGTCCGGCATAAGGAGAAGGGTACGCCCGTCGAGGAAGAGACTACAACTTGTTCCGATTGCAACAGCCATTCACGAAATTGGAAACGGAATATTCAGTTACGCACACCAAGTCATTTCACTTTGCAGGAAGGCGTTCGGCGGCGATGACACGGAGAATGCCGGAGAGGTCTCGTGTCACTCCCACACTCGTCCAATCACGCGTGTCGAGAAGCGGCTGAACCGCCAGCTGGGTGTCATGGCCCAACTCGGAAACAAAGATGCCGCCGGGTTTCAGGTGCAACGCGGCCAGCGCGATCAGGTCCGGATAAAGTTCGTATCCCTCTTCACCACCGTAGAGTGCAACACCAGGTTCATGATCACGCACTTCGCGAGCGAGAGTAGCCGCATCGCGTCGCGGAATGTAGGGCGGATTACTGACGATCAGATCGAAGCTGGACGCTTGTAGTATCTGCGAGTCTGCAGTTCGAGCACCGGCAGTGAGCTCGCGGGAAAAATCGGACTCGAGAAAATGAATGCGGTCCGCGACCGCATGACGAGCGGCATTCCCCCGGGCTACAGCAAGCGCGGCGGGAGAAATATCCGTGGCGTAAATCGTGGCGCCGGGAAGTTCCGTGGCCAGAGCAACGGCCAGACAGCCCGCACCGGTACCGATGTCGGCGATCAGAAAACCATCGCCGTTGGTTTTTTGCGGGCGGCCGGAGCGCAATTCTCGCAACGCAAGCCGATCAAGCGCGACTTCGACAACATGCTCGGTCTCCGGCCTGGGAATCAGCACGTCGCGAGTAACTTTGAACTCGAGGCTCCAGAATTCCTGTTTACCGGTGAGATGTTGCGTAGGCTCGCCTTCGCAGCGGCGCTTGATCAAAGAGAAAAACATGTCCAGGTCGTCGGAGGCGACAAGTTGCTCCGGATGCGCGTACAGATACGCGCGGTCGCGGTGAAGAACGTGGAGGAGCAGCAATTCCGCAGCGAGCGTATAAGAAGGGACTCCGGCATCGCGGAGGCGAGCGATGCCGGCTCGTAATGCGGCACGAATATCCATGGCTTGCGTCATGAGAAAAACTTCGAGATCGAAATTGTGAATGGTTAGGTGGTGGCCAATTCCTGATCGAGGCGCTCCGCTTCGTAGTGCGAAACGAGACCGTCGACCAGGAGCGAGAGTTTGCCGTCCATCACGTCTGTGAGCTGGTGCAAGGTCATGCCGATGCGATGGTCGGTGACGCGATTTTGCGGGAAGTTGTAAGTGCGAATTTTTTCTGAGCGATCGCCGGTTTTAATCTGGCCGCGGCGCTCCGCGACGATAGCCGCCTGCTGCTTGGCCTGTTCCATTTCATAGAGGCGCGCACGAAGAACGCGCATGGCCTTGGCGCGATTTTTGATTTGGGATTTCTCGTCCTGTTGCGAAACGACCAGCCCGCTGGGCAAATGGGTGATGCGCACGGCCGAATAGGTGGTGTTTACGGATTGCCCGCCGGGTCCCGAAGAGCAAAAGGTGTCGACGCGCAGATCCTTGGCTTCAATCTTGATGTCGATTTCGTCGGCTTCGGGGAGCACGGCCACGGTTGCCGCAGAAGTGTGAATGCGGCCCTGCTGTTCTGTGGCGGGAACACGCTGG
>CAXMLS010000767.1:0-4275 GCA_964194235.1 uncultured bacterium
CCGAAATGGCAAGCACAGGCCCTGTACCGCTCCGATCATTCCTGCCTGTTTTACTCCCAGACCAGCACCGTCCGATGCTCTCGACGACCATGATCGTTTTTCACATAGGCCGGCGATCAGAATGAGAACCCCCGCTAGCGCTAACGCCGGAGCGATGAGGTCCAGGCGCCCGAACAATTGCTCGATCTCCGCCTTCCGCGCGCTGTGAAGCAAAAACTTTTCGATGATCTTGATCAGCGTCCCTCCGACCACACCCGTAGCGGCCGTGGCCAGTGCCAACAAGAAAGCGAACCTCTTGAATGCCGAGGTACTGTGAAAGAAAACTCTGCGCCATTGTTTCCAAAAGTACAAAATAACCGCGAACATCGTGCCGGTATGGAGCATTACCAGTAGTAATGTCGTTTCTGGCGAAGATGGATCTATGCCCATGAGTCGTTCCGCTATTACTACATGGGCGGAGCTCGACACCGGAAGTAACTCCGCCAGACCCTGTACCACTGCAAGAATGATCACTTTAATTAGAGACATAGCTGAATCTTAAGCCCCTGCTGAGGCGCCGTACAGACTAGAAGCCGCACCCCGATCACATAGTTCACGAGTGATAGCTCATGGACGAATCGAGCAGAGCGCCCTCGCAATTCCAAACACCGAGCGAACCGTTGGGGCCAGTTTCGTTTCTTTTCCTTTTCGGCAAGTTTCTTCGGAATGTTCGGAACAATCCGTGTCTAAACTCCCGTGCGGACATAGCCTCCCGGGATTCCATGCTTTGAGAAAACCATCTGCCAAAGCTGTGTCCGCCGTGCACGGAACGATCCTGCTGATGTCAAAAGGTAATAGCGCCACATCCGGTGGAAACGTTCACCGTAGCGGCCCTGCATCGCGAGGCAAACCGCTCTGAAATTGGCGTACCACGCCATCAGTGTCTTGTCGTAATCCGCCCCGAAGTTGTGCCAGTTCTCCAGCACAAAGAGCCCTTCGGCGGCACGTAGGATCTGGCTCGCGGCTGGCAGGACGGCGTTTGGGAAAATGTACCGGGCTATCCAACGATTTCTCATGCTGCGTACCGGGCGCAGGCCTCCGATCGTGTGCAGTAGGAAAAGACCATCGGGGGCCAGATTCACTCGAACGGATTGAAGAAAACTCCGATAATTCTTCGGCCCCACGTGTTCGAACATACCGATGGACACGATCCGGTCAAAATCGCCACGGATGTCGCGGTAATCTCGAAGCCGAATCTCTACCGGGAATCCAGCACATTGTCGCTTCGCGTAATCCGCTTGTGATTCCGAAATTGTGACTCCCACGACGTTTACCCCGTGGCGTTCCGCCGCGTACTTTGCGAACCCGCCCCATCCACAACCGATCTCCAGGACGCGCTGGCCCGCTTGCAGGGATAATTTTCGGCACACAAGCTCGTATTTTCCGTTCTGGGCCTCCTCTAGTGTCTTGGCCCTTCGCCAATAGCCGCAGCTGTACGCCATCGTAGGTCCCAACATCGAGGTATACAGTTCGTTGCCGATGTCATAGTGAGCTTGTACATTTCGGCGTGCACGGGCGCGGTTTTGCAGATTGAGTACGCTGGCCAGAATCCGGCCGGGCGAGATCACGGAGAGGGCATCCCACCTTTCGTCAATTCCGAAAGTAAGCAGATGTGCCGTCAGTTCGTCGAGGCGTTCACATTCCCAGTCGCCATCCACATACCCTTCGCCTGCGCCCAGCGTGCCCCCCAGCAATGTTCGGGTCAGCGCACGTTCATTCCGAATTTGCGGGTCCCAAGGATTCGGGCCATCCAGTGAAACGCCCGCTTCCTTTAGTACCGACTGGAATCGCTTTCGAATCCAAGAAACAGGTTGAGTTTTGAGTTCTTCTTTCTTCGAGACTCGAGTGAGTGTTTCAAGACGCATGCGTCCTCCTGTTCCGAGACGCCGCAAGGTCAGAGAAATGCGACGTTACGGCGCGGATTTCTACCACAGGAGTCATCGGTCACGCGGAAGGTGACGGTTGAGGCGAACTCCACCGCCCGTCTAGGTTTTTGGTGGGGTCAAGTGCCCGCACCTACTTCGGATTATTGATGAGTAAGCCTCCAATCTCTCCGCTTGCATGACACTCGAGCCCGCAGAGGACTCGATGAGATTGCTGGGATGGACCAGGTCAAATCTTCGCGACAACTCTCTTGAAGGAGTCATGCCAACTAAACGGCTACACGAGGTGGAACAAGCTCGTCACTGCAATGGTTAACCGATTGCGTTCTGGTGTCAACCGGACGGATGCCATCGTTGCTGGCTCAGGGCCCCACTCATGCCTTACCCGATAACCTGCCGTCGATCTTTGCTCTGCTCCAGCCCAAACTTCCGCCATATCTCCGTCTCGTGATTGACGGTCGTGCTCATCTTTAACAGATCGTGACCGCCTATTCATCGCGCCTTAACTCTTAATGGCTTAGGCTCCCTGCGTTCTGAGGTAGTTTCAATGGAGGTTCAATGAAAATTTTAGAGACATTCAAAGTCCTGATTCTGGCGGTCCTTTTCCTCACCACGGCCGTCTTTGCGCCTAGAACTCCCGCTCAAGAGAATGAGAGAGAACATCGCCACATTCGACATGTCTTGTTGATCAGCATCGATGGCATGCACTCCTTAGATTTCGCTAACTGCTCGAGGGGAATGGCGACAATCAACGGCGGAGCTTCGTATTGCCCCCATTTGGAAGAGCTTTCGGACCACGGAATAACCTACCTTCAGGCGTACGCGTCAAGACCTTCGGATTCTTTCCCTGGACTCACTGCTCTGATAACTGGTGGTACGCCGCGTTCCACCGGTACGTATTATGATGTCGCTTACGATCGTTCCTTGTCCCCACCAGCCCTAGCCACATCGGCGGGGATTCCCGCCGGCCCGTGCCCCGGAAAGATCGGTACTCAAGTCGGCTTCGACGAATCGATCGATATCGACAGCAGCAAGATTGACGGCGGCGGCGGCATCAACCCTAACTTTCTCCCGCGCAACCCGAGGAAAGGATGCGCCCCAGTGTATCCCCACAATTTTCTTCGCGTGAATACCATCTTCGAAGTTGTGAGAGCAGCAGGAGGATACACAGCTTGGTCGGACAAGCACCGCGCGTATGATTTCGTGCAAGGTCCCAGCGGAAACGGAGTGGACGATGACTTCAATCCCGAAGTCGCTTCTACGCCGGCGCCACTTAACAAGCCTGGCTACGATGTTCCCAGCTGCCATACCCTGCCAGATCCCAGTCCGTCCGGCGACTGGACCTCTAGTTTTCAGGATATCCAGTGCTACGACAAGCTCAAGGTTCAGGCCATTATCAATGAAATCAGCGGCAAGACTCATGACGGCAGCGCCCGCGCCCCAGTGCCCAACCTATTTGGGATGAACTTCCAGGCAGTAAGCGTGGGTCAAAAACTCGTAGAGAAGAGCCTCGGGATTACCGGCGGCTATACCGACGCCTTGGGGACGCCTAGTGCTGCGTTGCTCGGGGAGATCCAGTTCGTCGATGAATCCATTGGCCAAATGGTGGAGGAATTGAAGGAGCACGACCTTTACGATTCGACCCTCATCTTTGTCACCGCGAAGCATGGCCAGTCTCCGATCGACCCGAACCGTATTCTGCGGATTCCCGCCGACAATCCAGCCCTCACTTCGCCAGGGGCATTTCTACCCAGTGGCCTTATTGCCCAGGCTTTAGAGGACGACATTTCTCTGCTGTGGCTCACCGATCAGAGCCAAACGCCCACTGCGGCCGAATCTCTCTCCAAGAACGCCAGCACCATCGGTGCAGCTGGAGGCGAAGTCTTCGCCGGTGCGGCGCTCAACCTGATCTTCAACGATCCCAAGAAAGACCCGCGGAGTCCCGACATCGTCGTCACGCCGGACATCGGCGTGACTTATACAGGAGGAACTAAAAAGATCGCAGAGCACGGCGGATTTTCGAATGACGACAGGAACGTGATCCTGATCGTCGCCAACCCCAGGTTCGAATCCGAGGTGGTTTCGCACGTCGTCGAAACTCGCCAAGTTGCCCCCACAATTGTCAAGGCCCTTGGTCTGGCCCCGAGTGATTTGAAAGCACTGGCGCTGGAACCGACGTCGGTACTACCGGGGCTTAGGTTCTAGGAAGAGTCGAGCATCCAGTGAGGAGATCGGGAGGGCGACTTAGATCCCTGTTCTACCTCGCAGGGGGATACTACCACTCGCTCTGGAGACTCCTTCGCACCAATAAGGTTTTTTCAATTCCCGACGGATCTTCCTTCCACACCCAGAG
>CAXMLS010000768.1:0-14712 GCA_964194235.1 uncultured bacterium
GTGCGGACATCGTGGAAAACCGGCTTGTAGGCATGAAGTCGCGAGGTGCGTACGAGACTCCTGGGGGGACACTACTGATCACGGCGCATCGGGAACTGGAAGCCTTGACGGTTGACCGGGAAACTGCGCATTTTCAGCAGGCGCTGTCGTTGCGGTATGCGGAACTGGTGTATTACGGCCTGTGGTTTTCGCCTCTGCGCACGGCCCTTGATGGATTTTTCAACGCATCGCAGCAGCGCGTGACGGGTGTGGTTGGATTGAAATTGTGGAAGGGCAATCTGAACGTCACAAAAAGAGTTTCGCCATTTTCGCTGTATCGGACGGACCTCGCGAGCTTCACGATGGGGCGCTATAACCCCAAGGATGCGGAAGGGTTCATCAATCTTTTTGCGTTGCCGGTGACGGTGAGACCTAAAGCAAAGGCGGAAGGCGGGAATTAAGACGGCTACGTACGTGTGACCTTCGGGACTTTCGAACAGCTTAACGCAAATGCCAATGAACGAACGCAAAGATGACCGCTTGTGGGGCGGGCGCTTCGAACACCAGCCGAACGAAGGCTTCGATGCCTTCCAGCGATCGTTTGCGTTTGACCGAAGACTCGTGCCTTACGAATTGGCGGTTGACCGGGCGTGGGCCAAAGCGTTGCAGGGCGTGAAAATTCTGGATGCAGACGAGGTGCAACAAACCCTTGCAGCTATTGACCGTATCTCTGAGCGCGCCAGTAAAGACCGAGCGTGGCTCGACGCTTCAGATGCCGAAGATGTGCACCACTTCGTTGAAAAAGCGCTGGTAGAAGAATTGGGCGCGCTGGGATGGAAATTGCACACCGGCCGCAGCCGGAATGAATTGGTGGCCACGGATTTTCGCATATTCGTTATGGAGGCGGCGGCAACTATTTCGGCAGCGATCAGCGGCTTGATCAATGCTTTGCTTGCGCTGGCGAAATCCAATTTGCATCTGCCCATGGCGGGCATGACGCACATGCAGCACGCCCAGCCGATTCTGCTTTCGCATTTCCTGCTGGCTCACGCGGAGGCATTTCTTCGGGATGTTACGCGCCTGAAAAACGCCAGCACCAGCGCGGATGCTTGCCCGATGGGCTCGGGTGCGCTTGCGGGGTGCTCGTTCCCAATCGATCGCGAAGCCATTGCGCGCGAGCTAGGATTTTCGCGATGCACGGCAAATAGTCTCGACGCCGTCGGCGACCGCGACTTCGCGCTGGATTATCTTTTCGCGCTATCGGGAATCGCCACGCATCTTTCGCGGCTTTCTGAGGATTTCGTGCTGTTTGCCTCGCAGGAATTCGGGTACGTGATTTTACCGGACGAATATTCGACGGGCAGCAGCCTGATGCCGCAGAAAAAGAATCCGGACGCGTGGGAATTGCTTCGCGGGAAGACGGGCCGCATCATCGGGGCATTGATCGGTTTGCTGACGGCGCTGAAAGGGCTGCCGAGCGGTTACCAGCGTGACCTGCAGGAAGACAAAGAGGGGCTTTTTGCCGCTCACGATCAGGTTGCCGCGATGCTGGCGGTCGCAACGGGAGCTTTAAGTGCCACGAAATTTAACGAAGAGAAATTAATGGCGGCGGCGTCTAACGATGCTTTGCTGGCCACCGAGGCAGCGGATTACCTGGTACGGCGCGGTATGCCTTTTCGTCAGGCGCACGATGTGGTCGGCAAAGTTTTGCGTGAAGCGGAACAGCAGAATAAGAAATGGACGGAACTCACGCTGCCAGAGTTAAAGAAGATTTCACCGACGTTCGGAACGGATTTTGCTGCGGGTTTGAATGTTGAATCGGCGCTGGCGGCAAAGGGTGTTCGCGGCGGGACAGCGCGGGAATCGGTGCGCAAAGCATGCGATGAATTACAGAAGCACTTGAGCAAAACAGGAGATGACAAATGAAAATCGGGACAGAGGTCAGCCAGCAAACATTCGCAATTGCAGCGGAGGATCGGAGGCCTCTTCCGGGTACGAGCACACGCCAGTGACGTGCCGGCGATGAAACACGCCCTATCCGAGTCCTCTTTACCGCATGGATTCCGATTCGCGGCTACCGCTTGCGGGTTGAAGAAGACCGGCGCGCTCGATCTGGGATTGCTGTGCAGCGACGTGCCGGCCTCCGCAGCAGGGGTATTTACGCAAAACCTGGTGGTGGCCGCGCCGGTTTTGATTTCCAAAGAACATCTGCGCGCTTCAAAAGGGAAAATGCGCGGCGTGGTGGTAAACGCAGGAAACGCGAATTGCGCGACCGGACCAGTAGGTTATGATGCGGCGCGGCGCACGATTGAGGAAGCTGCAAAACGCCTGGGTTGTCGCACGGAGGAACTTTTCGTTTGTTCCACCGGAGTGATCGGAGTACCGCTGCCTCTAGAGAAAATAATGCGCGCCCTTCCGGTGATTGCGCGGCACCGGCGTTCCTCTGCGCGTTCGTTCGCGGAATTATCTCTGGCCATCTGCACGACGGATACGCGGCCGAAGACAGCGTCGTCATCCTTCAAAATGGCCGGCAAGAGGGTTCATTTTGTGGGCTGCGCGAAGGGAGCGGGAATGATTCATCCGAACATGGCCACGATGCTGGCGTTCGTGATTACGGACGCAGCAATCGCGCCGGCGCTGCTACAGAAAACATTGCGCGACGTTACCATGCGGACGTTCAATGCCATTTCCATCGATGGCGATACCTCTACGAATGACTCGCTGCTGATTCTCGCCAACGGAGCGGCTGGCGCCCCCAGCATCAAGGCCGGAACTTCGGCACATAAAACTTTCACCGCGGCTCTGGAAGATGTGTGCCGTTCGCTGGCGCTGCAAATTGTGGCCGATGGCGAAGGCGCGCAACGGGTGATTGAAATTGAAGTGCGCGGCGCAAAAAGTGAAATTGGGGCAAGGCGAATTGCGGAAACCATCGCCACTTCTCCGCTGGTGAAGACGGCCTTTGCGGGCGGCGATCCAAACTGGGGGCGGATTTTCGCGGCGGCCGGGCGCTCCGGTATTACGTTTGATCCTGGGATGGTAGACATCAAAATGGCGGGGATCCCGGTTCTGCGACGTGGCAGGCCGCTGGATTTCAACGAGCGCGCGGCAAGCAACCGGCTACTGGCCAAGCATGTGCCGATTGTTGTGAACATGCACGCGGGACGAGCGCGCGCGCGGTATTGGACCTGCGATTTCACCGCGGAGTATGTGCGGATAAATGCCAGCTACCGAACATAATTTTTGGTTGTACCAGTGAAAGAGACGGATGGGCGGTAATGCCATATACAGAGTGTGCAGGCAGGCCTTTGTTCGCGGCTATTGCCGAATCATTTCTGGTTGCAAAAGAGATAAATTTTCGAGAGTATGCCACTGACCGCTAAGTAGCGGTCTCGCGTCCGCTGTGGATCGGCCCTTTGACTGCCCGTGTCCGACACTTGTTCTTCAGCGCGCTCCGCGACTTTGGTTGGGTTCCGGGCAGAAGGAGTGGCAGGTGAAGAAGCTCTATATCGGTAATCTTCCGTTTTCCGCGACGGAAGAGCAGTTGAACGAGTGGTTCTCCCAGGTTGGCGTTACTCCCGCAAATGTAAATCTGATTCGCGACCGCTTTACGGGACAGTCGCGAGGATTTGCTTTTGTGGAAGTCAATAACGATGAAGACGCCGATCGAGCGGTTAATTCTCTGAACGGCCAGAATTTCGGCGGGCGAAACCTGGTTGTAAATGAAGCGCGGCCGCAAGCGGAACGCGGAGGGGGCGGTGGCGGCGGGCGTCCCGGGAGTGGTGGAGGCGGGGGTCGTCCGGGCGGAGGTGGTTATGGCGGAGGCCGTGGTGGTGGAGGTGGGGGACGTGGAGGTGGTGGTGGGGGTCGCGGTGGCGATCGTGGCGGCGGAGGAGATCGTGGCGACCGCGGGAATCGCTTGTAAATTGTTTGTCTGATGGCGCGGAGTGGAGTCATTCGCGCCAAATTTAACCTTTTTGGGACTGTTTTGTCTCGCTACTGGCCTACTTAGTTTTGTCCATTCTGATTCAGCACTCATCATTGAGTCTGTCACGTAATCCTCGCGCAATTATTCAGGTACATTACGTTTCTAAGCTTATTTGTAGTGACCTCTCTGGTAGGAGGTATATGCCATGAGAGCATGGCGAAAGATTAAGTAGAAACAAACATGCGGTTATCGTGTTTGAAACAGTGAGGGAAGAAAATAGCTCGCCCTGCGAGCTTTGTGAAGTATATCAATAGCTCGCGCGTTTTCTCTGTTACCGCCGCGCGAGGACAATTAAGCGAGAAAGAGTCGAACCTTAATCGCGAAATAAGCATCCAAACCTTCAAGCCGAGCGTAGGGAATAAGGAGGCTCGAGCGACGAGACAAATGACTGCCTGGCACAAACGCGATTGGAAACAGTTTTACGAGTTGGCGCGCCGCCCCTGGCAGCGTCATCGCCCACCCCGGCCTATCTATCCGACGGGCATCAATCGTGTTCTCCCTGCGGCGGGTTTCAGTTTGTCGGAACTTGATGATGCCGGGCTGGATCTAGATCTGGCGGAAAGCCTGGGTTTGCCGGTGGATGCCGGACGAATCGGGGCCTATGGACCAAACGTAACCACATTACGCGATTTTGTGCGTTCCTCGCGGCAGCCGCTTTAAATCTGGCGGTTTACTTACCTCCCCTGCCATCTTCTCTTTGCAAGATCGGTTTTACTTCCCTAACCAGACGTGCGTCGGTGGTCTTGGCGCTTTGGCGGAACCATGCGTAAAATAGAGGTTCATACCCGAACCATGGCCGCGCCCTTCCACATTCTGTCTAACATCAATGTTAGCCCGCCCGTGCTGAGCCAGGGCACACACCCGCGCCCCGACTGGCTGCGCGTAAAGTTTTTTGGTGGCGAACGCTACCAGGACTTGAAGCGCATCATGCGCACGCTGGACCTGCACACGGTTTGCGAAAGCGCCCGCTGCCCCAACATGGGCGAATGCTGGGAGCACGGTACCGCGACGTTCATGATTTTGGGAGACATCTGCACGCGTGCTTGCGGGTTTTGTGCCGTGCCCTCGGGCAAGCCGGCTGGGCCGCCGGACGAGAACGAGCCACTTCGCGTGGCGGAGGCGGTTGCAAAGATGGGATTGCGGTATGCGGTGGTTACTTCCGTGAATCGCGACGACCAGCCTGATGGTGGGGCAAAGATTTTTGCACGAACCATTGAAGAAATCCGGCGACGCGTGCCCGGCTGCAAGGTAGAAGTGCTGATTCCGGATTTCCGGGGAAACTGGGACGCGCTAAACGTGGTGCTGGCGACGCGGCCAGACGTGTTGAACCACAACACGGAAACAGTTCCGCGATTGTACCGGCAAGTGCGCAAGGGTGCGCTGTACGAACGCTCTCTGGAATTGTTGAAGCGCGCGAAAGAAGCGCATCCCGAGGTGCCGACGAAAACCGGGTTGATGCTGGGCCTTGGCGAAGAAAAACAAGAAGTGCTGGCCACCATGCAGGATCTGGCGGCTCAAGGGACAAACATTTTAACCCTGGGGCAGTATTTGCAGCCGACGCGCGATCATCTTCCCGTGGTGCGGTATGTTCATCCGGATGAATTCGCGGAATTTGAATTTGCCGGCGAAGAGATGGGCTTCAAGCACGTGGAAGCCGGGCCATTAGTGCGATCTTCCTATCACGCCTTCGAACAGACGGAATCCGCCCACAAGTAGTTTCATATTTTTGGAATGCGTACACACACATGCCGATAAGCGGCAAGGTGTGCGATTTTTTCAGGGAAAAATCTCGACAGCTTAGGCGTGGCCAGTTGCGGCGGCGGCGGCTTTCTTTGCGGCCTTAGCAGCAGTTGAAGCTTTTCGGCGGCGCTTGGTCTTGGGAGGAGTTGCGGGTGCTTCGCCAATCAATTCCGCAGTCATGATGCTGGTCACGAACAGTTTGGGGCCATGGTCGTCAAAATCTACTGACGTCCGTTCCATGTCCGAAGCGGTGACAATTCCCAGTCCGTAAACTTCATGCTTGATGGTCTGACCTTCTTGCATCGATTGCACGACGTCCTCCTTATGGGCGGTTAAATTCCAATCGCCTGGCTTGACTTGGGGGCTTTCACAAGCACAGGCTAAGTAGTTTGGACTCAAGGGTTTCTGGCTGAGACTGGCTCTAATGATGACTGCCTAGAGAGGAACGGCCTTGAGTAGCGAGTTTTAATAATACTACAGGACCGGCATTTTGTCTAGCGAGGGGGACCTCTGTAGAGATAAGTGTGTGTGTGATTAAGTGCTTGTAAATGTTAAACTTAAGAAGTGGCCTTATTCCAAGGAGTCGGGTTCAAGACCAATGGAGCGTTCCCCGGCGGTTCTCTTTTCCCAGTACTTCCGGGTCCATGCCTCCCAGCTTTTTCCGGCGGCCGTGTCGCGCCCTGTGAATGCTAACGCCGCGATTTCGGAATAGCTGGCTTTGTGGCGCTGATTGGAATCTTTCAGAAGAACGCGCACGAAACTGGCGGACAGCGTCGGACCAGTGACGCGATCGAAGATGTAGCCTTCGATTTTGGTTTCGTTCTTAAGCGTGATGGTAACGTCGCCGCGGTAGTCGAACGCTTTCTCAAGAGCGTTTCGCAGTTCTTCTTCACTGGCGAGTTCGGGAATCCAGCCTTCGATGCCCTCGTGCAAAGTTCCCGGCACAACTTCGAGGTTGTCGGGATTTGCGTGCTTGGTGTTCATTGATAATGCTGGCGCAGCAGTTTTGCGATGTTGGGAATTTGAGTCTTCGGTGCTCAAACGCGCGTCTCCGTCAGCTGGCTTTTACCGGCGTCGATTTGTACCAGCGGATTGTATGCATGCACGGGTTTTGCAGATTCGTTCAACAACGCCAGCGCGTCTGCGTCTTCGTACTGGCCGGAGAATGTCGCTTTCGCTGTGGCCCACAAACCGCGCAAACCGCTGAAGGTGTGGTCGACGGCGGATGCTTCGTATCCGCTGTGCACCATGCAATTGGCGCACTTGGGATTGCCGGACTCAGTTCCGTAATTCTGCCACGCGGTGGCGTCGAGCAATTCCTGGAAGGTGTCCGCGTAGCCGTCCTGCAAAAGATAGCAAGGCTTCTGCCAGCCGAAAACGTTGTACGTGGGCATGCCCCAAGGGGTGCAGGCATAGGTACGCTTGCCCATTAAGAATTCCAGAAACAGCGGCGATTGATTGAACTGCCAGGTAGATTTGCGATTGGAGAGAATGGCTCGGAATAAGCGGCGCGTACGTGCGCGTCCCAGAAAATGCTTCTGGTCGGGAGCTTTGTCGTAGGAGTAGCCGGGCGAGAGCATCATGCCCTCGACTCCCAGTTCCATCATTTCGTCGAAGAAGCCACGAACGCTGTTGGGATCCGCGCCGTCGAACAGGGTGGTGTTGGTGGTGACGCGGAAACCCTGATTTACGGCTTCCCGCACGCCTTCGATGGCGAGATCGTAGCCGCCTTCGCGACAGACCGAAAAATCGTGATGTTCTTTTTGACCGTCTACGTGAACGGAAAAGGTCAGATATTTACTGGGCTTGAAAAGATGGAGTTTCTCCTTGAGCAGGAGCGCATTGGTGCAGAGATAAATGTATTTCTTGCGCGCGACCAGGCCTTCGACAATTTTGTCGATTTGCGAATGCATCAGCGGCTCGCCGCCGGGGATGGACACCATCGGGGTGCCGCACTCATCCACAGCCTTGAAGCACTCTTCCGGGGTCAGCTCCGATTTCAGAATGTGCGCCGGATACTGAATCTTGCCGCATCCTGCACAGGCAAGATTGCAGCGAAAGAGCGGTTCGAGCATCAGGACGAAGGGATAACGCTCGCGCCCCTGAATTTTTTGTTTCAGGACGTATGAAGCGACTGTCCACATCTGAGAAATCGGTACAGGCATCTTCCCTACTTGGTGTTAAAGAGTTTAGTTGCGCCAGGTTTTTAAGGTCTGGAGGCGCGGCTTTTGACCGCCGGCCATCTGCAAATACACGCAGAGCGACACTTCTATTGTACCCGAGAGGCAAGAATTTTGGTCAGGCGACTTTGGTTAATGCCGAGTTTGATATAAGGGTCTAAAGCGGCAAAAACAGTCGGACAACGGGCCACGGAGTACAATCGAGCCGTAGCAATCTTCGGTTAAGCACCCGCAAATGTCCCGAGAAAATCTGCTGTCGCTGTTCCGCGAATTTCAACGCTTTCACAATAACGTCGCTGTGGTACAGAGCAAAGGCTATCGCAGAGAAGCTTGGAGGTACGGGGAACTGATTCGCTCGGCGATTACGTGCGCGGTCTTGCTGAAAGAGCGTGGGGTTCAAACCGGGGATCGCGTGCTGTTGTGGGCTCCAAACAGCGCGGAATGGATGGCGACATTTTGGGGGTGCCTGTTGCGCGGCGCGGTGGTCGTGCCGATGGATGATGGGGCGAGCAGTGATTTTGCTGCCCGGGTGGCAAGAGACGCGGCGGTCAGGTTGGTGGTTGCGTCTCAAGAAAAAATGCGTGCGGCAGGTAGCATTTTCGATGATTTGCCTGTCGTTGAAGTCGACAACTTTTCTAAAGTTTTATGGAAGGCGAACGACCGCGATCTAAATAAGCGGGATAACTCGGGACAAGGTGCGATCAATTGCCAGGCTTTATCCGACGAACCTCTGACACGAAAACATGTGGCGCAGATTTTGTTTACGTCCGGCACTACGTCGGAGCCGCGCGGAGTGGTGCTCACTCACGGCAACTTTCTGGCGAATCTCGAGCCGCTGGAAACGGGAATGGCGGCTTACCTCAGATATGAGCGCTGGTTTCATCCGCTGCGGATGGTGACGCTTGTGCCGCTGAGCCACGTGTTTGGCCAGTTCATGGCCTTGTTTGTCCCACCCCTTCTGGGAATGACCATCGTGTTTGAATTGTCGGCCAGCTACCCAGAAATTGTGCGCTCCATAAAACGCGAACGCGCTACCGCGCTAATCGCCGTGCCGGGCATGCTGGAAGTTATTCGGGCGGGAATCGAACGAGATTTGGCCGAGCAAGGGCGCAGCGAATGGTTCAAGAATGCATTTGGAGCGGCCGGAGAGAAAAAATTCCTGCGACGCTCGTGGACCTTTCGCAGAATACATCGCCGCCTTGGCTGGAAGTTCTGGGCCTTTATTTGTGGGGGAGCGGCGCTGACGCCTGCGACGGAGGATTTCTTCAAGCGGATCGGATACGCGTTGGTTCAGGGCTATGGGATGACGGAGACGGCGTCGCTTATCAGCTTGAATCATCCTTTTCACGCTGCGGCCGGAACGATAGGCAAAGTTTTACCTGGCCGGGAGTTTCGACTCGCACAGGACGGGGAAATCCTGGTGCGCGGCGAGAATGTCTCTGCTGGATATTGGGAAGCAGGAGCGTTAAGGCCCGCTAACGAAGAAGGCTGGCTGCACACCGGCGATATCGGGGAACTCGATGGCGAAGGCAACCTGCGATTCCGTGGACGCAAGAAAAATGTGATGGTCACCGCGGCGGGACTAAACATTTACCCCGAAGATCTGGAGGCTGCGCTCCGCAAACAGAGTGAAATCCGCGATTGCGTGGTTGTGCCGATAGAAAGCGCTGGCAACGCTGAACCTTGCGCGGTGCTTTTGATAAATAGTACTGAGGCTGCGGTAGCGACTTCTAGCGAGGCGCGCAAACGTGATCGAGTTGAAAGCGTTAGCGAAGAAAATGCTGCACGTGCGGCTATCGCCGGCGCTAATTCCCTACTGGCAGGATATCAGCGCATACGCGTGTGGGTAGTTTGGCCGGAGGCAGATTTTCCGCGCACGTCTACGGGAAAGCCGCGTTTAGCGGCCATTTCGGAATATGCCGATCGCTCCTTGCGCGGTGCGCGCGCGGGCGGAGAAACATCTTCGAATTCCAACCGAAGTTTGAATCAACTGTTGCGCAGTTTCGCCGCCCATTCGGCCGTGGGCTCAATGTCGCCGGACGAGATTGAGCGTGGCTTGAACCTCAGTTCCCTCGATCGGGTGGAGTTAATGAGTGCGTTGGAGCAAACGTTCCACGTGGAACTGAACGAAGCAGAGTTTTCGCAAGCGGAAACAGTTGCGGATATTCAGCGGATCATGAAGCAGCCGTCCGCCAGGCGGACGGAATACAGTTATCCACGCTGGGCACAAAGTGCGGTGATACGCGGAGCGCGCATTGCGGTGTACGACACGCTGGTTTGGCCCGCGACGCTTCTTTTGGCTCATCCAAAAGTTATCGGCCGCGAAAATCTTACAACTGAAAATGGCCCGGCGCTTTTTATTTCCAATCATGTGACACGGCGGTCGGATATCGGACTGATACTGGCGGCGCTCCCTCCACGATATCGCCATAACTTGGCCACGGCGATGGGTGGCGAAACGTTGCAAGCCCTGCGGCATCCTGCGCGTGAGTGGTTTTTTGCCAAACGATGGGCGTACCAATTGGGCTACTGGCTGGTCACGGCTCTTTTTAACGTGTTCCCGCTGCCGCAACGCTCGGGATTTCGCGAAAGTTTTCGTTTTGCCGGGGAATCTGCTGATCGCGGTTACAGCATTCTCGTCTTTCCTGAGGGAGAAGTTACGCGGGATGGCAAGGTAGCGGCATTCCAGAGCGGCATCGGGCTTCTGGCAGAAAAACTTGGATTGCCGATTGTTCCGATGCGCCTGGATGGCGCCTGGGAAATGAAACGCGAGAAACGACGCCTGGCCCGGCGCGGTGAAATCACCGTACGCATAGGCGCACCTGTCAAGTTTCCGTCTGGCACCGATCTAGAAAATATTGCTCGGGCACTTGAAGCGCTAGTGCGATCTCTTTGAATTTAGAAAACCGTGGCGCGGTGGTTTCGGCAGGGCCTCGGAATCTGTGGCAAAATAATGGTAGTCAAAAGAAACTATGGCGCACAAAAGCACTCTCGAAGCAGAACGCCCGGCGAAAACGGCGAAAGCGGCCAAGAAAATCGCGGGTTCGGGCATTGCCAAGAATGGCGGCGGTAAAAATGCGGGCGGTGAGGGTCGAGAACGGACATTTGAGGCTTTCCGCCGCTGGGGTTTTTACGAAGCAAATCTCGATCCTCTTGGATTTCTCCTGCCTCAGAAGCATCCGGAATTAAACCTGACCGGTAGCGCAGCTGACGAAGCGCGGAAAATTTATTGCGACACGGTGGGCGCGGAGTTCATGCACCTGCCCGAACCGGCGAGACGCCAGTGGATCGCAGAGCGCATGGAAGCGGTTGGCACTTCCGTGGACCAGCACAAAGTGCTGGAGCGCTTGCTTCGCGCAGATTTGTTTGAACAGGTTTTGCAGGCGCGGTACTTGGGAGCAAAGAGATTTTCGCTGGAGGGCGTTACCGCGCTGATTCCGCTTCTGGACACCATGCTGGAAGTGGTAGGGGCACACGGTGCTCGGGAATCGGTGATTGCTATGAGTCACCGCGGCCGTCTGAACGTGATGGTGCATACGGCGTGCAAACCTGCCCACCAAGTTGTGTCCGGTTTTGAAGATGTCGATCCGCGTAGCGTATTGGGCGCAGGGGACGTGAAGTATCACGTCGGCGCGACCGGGATGTTTGAAACGGCGACCGGGGAGCAAATCGGCATTCATTTAGTTTCAAATCCAAGTCATCTGGAAGCCGTCGATCCCGTGGCGATGGGAAGAGCGCGCGCCAAGCAAACACGCCTGGGCGGCAAAAGCGCGAAAGAAGCGATTGTGCCGATTGTGTTGCATGGCGACGCGGCTTTTGCGGGCCAGGGAATTTGGGCGGAAACAATTAATCTGGCCGACCTGAAGGCGTATACCGTGGGCGGCACCATTCACATTATCGTAAATAATTTAATTGGGTTTACGACGCGGCCGGTGCAGACGCAATCCTCGCGATTTGCTTCCGATGTTGCAAAACGGCAATCCATTCCAATTTTCCATGTGAACGCGGAAGATCCCGATGCGGTGGTTCGTGTCGGGAGAATTGCGGCGGAATACCGAGCCGAATTTGGCAGCGATGTAGTGGTGGATGTTATTGGATACCGGCGGCACGGTCACAGCGAAGTAGACGATCCCACGATTACGCAGCCACTTCTTTACGAGCGCATCAAGAACCATCCGCAGCTCTGGAAAATCTACGCGAAGCAGACGGGCATTGATCCGGCGCAGATGGCGGAATCGATTCGCGCGGAATACGAAGGAGAACAGACCAAGGCGCAGGAGTTGAAGAAGACGCCGCACCTGCGGAAGTTGCCCGATTACTGGGCGCCATATCGGCGGGGGCGTTACGACGCTTCGCTGGAAGTCGACACGGGCTTGGAGCTTGAAAAACTGGCGGAAATTACCGCTGGGCTGTGTCGCGCGCCAGAAGGTTTCCATGTCCATCCAAAAATAGTGAAACTGCTGGAGCAGCGCGGGGAGATGGGGCACGGAAAGCGCGCGGTCGATTACGGCTTTGCGGAAGCGCTGGCTTTCGGCTCGCTATTGCTGGAAGGCAACCCCGTTCGTCTAACGGGGCAGGATACGCAGCGCGGCACGTTCAATCAGCGGCATGCGGTTCTGGTGGATACGCAGACGGAAGAGGAATATCTGTCGCTTGCGCATCTCGCGCCGGAAGGCGTTTTTTGTGAGATCGACAACTCTCCCCTGTCAGAGGCTGCTTGCTTAGGGTTCGAATACGGGTTTAGCCGCGATTACCCGGAAGCGTTGGTTTTGTGGGAAGCGCAGTTCGGCGATTTTGTGAACGGCGCGCAAGTGATCATCGACCAGTTCATCAGCGCCGGAGAAGACAAATGGGACTTGCCGTCAGGCCTGGTAATGCTTTTGCCCCATGGATACGAAGGACAAGGCCCGGAGCACTCCAGTGCGCGCATCGAGCGTTTTCTGCAACTGGCCGGGGAAGATAATATTCAGATTTGCCAGCCATCGACGGCGGCACAATATTTTCACATGCTGCGGCGGCAAGTGCGGCGGCCGTGGCGCAAACCGCTCATCGTATTTACGCCAAAGAGTATGTTGCGGCATCCGGATGCTAGTTCGCAGATTCAGGATTTTGCGCAACCGCGATTTTTGCCATTGGTTCCGGACAACGAAGTGCAGGATGCGAAGCGAATTCTAATTACCAGCGGAAAAGTCGGACATGAACTGCGGGCCGAGCGCCGGCGGCGCAAGGATACGGAAACGGCGATCTTTTTTCTGGATCAGTTTTATCCGCTGCCTCGAGCGGAGATTACCGCCGCCATTTCGGCGCACCCCAACGCTCGCGAAGTTATCTGGGTGCAGGAAGAGCCACGGAACATGGGCGGGTTCTTTTACGTCGTGCCAAGACTAGAACGGCTGGCCAAGGAACTGGGTCTGCGGTTGCGATCGGTGAAGCGTTCGGCCAGCGCCAGTCCCGCGACAGGTTCAGCAAAAGCCCACGAGTTAGAGCAGAAAACGCTGCTGGCACTGGCGTTTACTACGCATTCATAACATCAAGTCATTTCCCCACTGGGATGCCGTGAAATGCGCGTTCACGTAGCGTTCATGTCCGCGTAATCCAACATCTACAGGCTGCTTGTCACAATGATTTCGTCTCCGATTCCGAGGGATCTAATCTGCCCATGCCTATCGCAACCTGGCACTGTACGATACACTTCCGCAACGACGCCGCGCAGAGAGGGCAACCAGCATGAAGCGCATTCTTATCATCGAGGACGATCGCGACATCGTCGAATTGGTTCGCTATAACCTGGCGAATGAAGGTTTCCAGGTCAGCGCCGCTTCGGATGGCGCTACCGGTTTGAGCACCCTCAAGAAAACCCCGCCTGATCTTTTGCTTCTTGACCTCATGCTTCCCAAACTTTCCGGTCTTGATATTTGTAGAGAAATTCGGCGCGACGACTCGTTGAATCGCCTGCCGATCCTGATGCTGACGGCGCGCGGCGATGAAGCCGACCGCGTGGTGGGCCTGGAAATGGGCGCGGATGATTACGTGACGAAACCGTTCAGCCCCAGGGAATTGCTGGCACGCGTCAAGGCGCTTCTCCGCCGCGCGGAGCCGCCGACGGAGTCGCCCCGCATTATTGAGATTGGCACACTGGCGATTGACCCAGCGTCCTATCGCGTGAGTCATGAAGGCAAAGCAGTACCGCTCAGCACGCTGGAATTTCGCCTGCTGTATTATCTGGCTTCGCGCCCCAACCGGGTATTTACAAGGGACCAATTGCTCGATTCCGTCTGGGGAACTGATCGTTTTGTCACGCCGCGCAGCGTGGATGTGTACGTTCGGCGGCTTCGTGAGAAAATCGAAGCGGATCCCGAAAATCCCCTGCACCTGAAAACGGTGCGAGGCGCGGGATATCTTTTCGAAACTCGTGCGGCGTAATCTTTTCGCAAAACTCGGACTGACGTTTCTGGCGCTGCTGTTAAGCGCGTTGCTCGCAGTGGATTATTTTGCGGAACGCGCATTGCGGCGCGATTACGAGCGGACAGCCTATGCACAACTTACTGCGGTTGCCGGAATCGCACAGGCGCGGGCATCCGCGCTCCCACACCTGCCCCCTACTCGCACCGAAGACCTCAACAGTTTGAAGGAATGGGTTTCGCAAGTAGCGGCCAGCGGTTCGCGTGTGACGATCATTGCGAACGATGGGCAAGTGCTTGCCGATTCGCAGTCCGATGCCCAGACCATGGAAAATCACTCGGGGCGCCCGGAAATTCGCGAAGCGTTTGCGAATGGCAACGGGCGATCCATCCGGCATAGTGTCACACCTGTCTCTTATACACATCT
>CAXMLS010000769.1:0-2309 GCA_964194235.1 uncultured bacterium
AGATGTGTATAAGAGACAGCCTTAACGCTTGCACGGCTCACCCGCTGTAAAACAGCTCGCATACTTACCTGGCGGACTTCCGGGGCAATAAATCGGGAAGGTCCGCGACATTGAAAGCAAATACGGCGAGCACTTGTGCGCCCTCGGTTAAATCGTCCCAGCGTACACGGTCGAGCGTGTCCGCCTGCGAATGATGCGTCTTGTCATAATCCGCAACATCCTGCACGCACCAGAATCCCGGCACACCCGCTTCATCGAAAGGAATATGATCGCTGCCGTCTTCCTTGCGCAAGGTCGGCTCCGCGAGTCCTATCTCCTTGGCACGCGCCAAAGGATACAGGACGCGATCGATCGTTTCTCGTGCGCCGTAATTTCCCATCAGCCCGATGGTCAATACTTTTCCAGTGCCGCTGTCGTGCACCAGCACAGCGGAAATTTTTGCCAGTTCATTGGCGTGCTGCTTCACGTAAGCCTTCGAACCGTTTAGTCCCTGTTCTTCGCCGGTAAATAAAACAAACCGGATGGTGCGTTTGGGTCTGACGCCCAGCTTCTTCAACGCCCGCGCCGCCTCCAGAACGGCGGTAGATCCAGTCCCGTTATCGGTTGCACCCGTTCCAAGATCCCAGGAATCCAGATGCGCGCCGATAATCACCACTTCGTCTGGCTTTTCGCTGCCGGGAATCTCCGCCACAGTGTTGTATACCTCCGCAGGGGTGCCGCTGAAGGTAGATTCGATACTTATTTCCGCTCGCAGCGGTTGTGGAGGTTGGTCCGGCTTCGTCTGCCCTGCATCCAGCAGACGCCACAGCAATGTGTAATTTTCTCTTGCAAGGTACGCCGTCGGAACAGTTCCTTTCTGATACTCGCGGTTAGTTGCGCCCATATTCAGCAAGCCGTACCACTTTTCCGAACCGGAAAGGACAACGCCAACTTTTTCTTCGGCGAAAAAATTGTTCTCGGCGATTCGCAACTTGATGTAGGCATTGAAATCGAACGGTTTGTCACTCTTGGGGATCAATACCGGGATGGTTTCCTCGCCCCACGGCGTTGTTAACGGATTTCGCGGGGATTGCATTTCCATGGGCCGGCCTAGGACAACGATGGCGCCCTTGAGCTTTCCTTTGTATTGCTGCAGGTCATCTACATTTTCTACAGATACACCAACGAGTGGTCCTCGAACGATTCCATTTGTTGCAGGCGACCATCCTGCAGTGGCAAGAGTTAGTGCCAGCGCCGTCGCTGAATTGCCTGCCGCAGTATTGACTGATTGCGGATCGCCGGGAAGTAACACGCGACCCGTGGCCGGCCCGCGCGTCCAGCGGTTAGCGATCGTCCATGGCTCCTGGTGCACGTTCGCGAGTCCGAGCTGCTTGAAACGTTCCAACATCCAGCTGCTGGCTTGGTCGAGTTGTGGAGAACCGGTTAGGCGCGGGCCAATGCGATCCGCCAAATATTGCAGGTTGGATTTCAGTTCAGGCTCATCGGCCTTCACCTGCGCCACAATCTTCATATCCATTTCGCTGACGGGATCGGGCTTGGAGATTTCGGAGCTGACGACGTCGCCGTTTGCTGGATTTGCTTCAGGAGCTTTCGCGTTGGCTTCCTCAATTTTCTTGGCATTCGGCTTAACGTTGTCTGCCTTTGCGGCATTTGTCGCAGCCGGATGATTCACGGGCCGCCGCGGTAGCATCATCGGCAACTGCGCAGTGTTGTAGGCCCACTCCGCGAGAACTTGCGCGCCCTGATTCAGATCATCGGCCCACACTTTATCGAACGTGTCGGATTGGCTGTGATGGGTCTTCGAATATTCCGCGCCGTCCTGAATCACGTAATAGCCCGGCACGCCAACCTCGTTAAACGAAGCATGGTCAGTGCCAAATGAGCGCCGCATGCTCGGCTCCAATAATTTCAGTTCGCGCAGCGGAGCGATTTCCTGATCGACAATCTCGCGATCCTGATAGTTGTCGTGCAATCCAAGTGTGAGGACGCGGCCCGTACCGGTGTCATGCACAAGAATGGCGGATATTTTTTCCAGTTCATTTTTGTGCGCTTCCACATATTTCACGGAGCCGACCAGTCCTTCTTCTTCTCCGGTAAAAAGCACGAAGCGTATCGTGCGCTTCGGCTTCAACTGCAGTTTGGCCAGCGCACGCGCCGCTTCCAGCACAGCCATCGATCCAGTAGCGTTGTCCGTCGATCCCGTTCCCAGGTCCCAGGAATCCAGGTGCGCTCCCAACATCACCACTTCATCGGGCTTTTCGCTGCCGCGAATTTCGGCGACGGTGTTATAGCTGTCTCTTATACACATC